>JBKJKR010000189.1:0-2913 GCA_046597135.1 Acidimicrobiales bacterium
CCGGCGCCCGGCGCGGATCGCGGTCGCCGATCGGCTGCGCCGGCTGCTCATCCCGTACTGGCTCTTCGGGCTCGTCGCCTGGTTGGTGATGATCGGTGCCCGCCGGCTCGAGCACACGCCCGAGACCGCACTGCCGTGGCAGAACCTCATCTGGTGGGTCGTTCCGCTCAACGATCCTCACGGCTCGGTGTGGGAGGCCGGATGGTTGTCCCAGCCGCTGTGGTACGTGCGCTCCCTGCTCTGGCTGTTGCTCTTGTCGCCACTGCTGTACCGAGCGGTCCGTCGGTCGCCCCGGTTGCTCGTGGGGTTCCTGGTGGGCGCGACGCTCGTGCTCGAAGTGGTCTATCGCCGGGGCACCTGGCACGACGAAACGGTGCCGAACGCGCTGTGGCGCATCGGTGACATCACGACGTACGCCGTGTTCCTCGCTCTCGGTTTCGTGCACGCCGGTGTCGACCGGGTGGCGCCACGTCGTTGCTTCTCGCTCGTGCTCGCGGCCGTCCCTGCGGCGGTGGGCGTCGCGCTCGTCGCGAGACCACAGGACGGCATCGTCAACAACAGCCACATGTTGCACCTCGTGGTGGGCGGCGGATGGCTCGCGGTCGCCCTCGCGCTGCGGGGTACGATCACCGCGCTTGCTTCGGCGCGCGGTGTGGCTTCGGTGGTTCGGGGGATCGGGCGCCGCAGCCTCAGCATCTACCTTTGGCACACCGCATCGGTGATCACCACCTGGCACCTCCTCCAGCGTTCGGCGCCGTTGCCGCGAGGCGTCCACAGTGTGCTGCTCGGTGCGGGCACCGTGGCGGGCACCATGGCGATCCTGTCCGTCGTCGGACGCGTCGAAGACCGCGCCGCTCGACGCGACGCGGCATCGGCGGTCCGCCGTCCGGTGCTCGTGCGAATGGCGTCGCCGGCTCTCGGCGTCGGGCTGTTCGCGCTCGCGGCCGGTGTCTTGTTGCCCGCCACCGCAGAGGACGGCCGGCCGATCCTCGCCGCCGCGTCGAACCCGGTCGCGGTCAGGTCGTCGAGCGCCGGCGCGACCGCGACATCACCGCCCGGGTCGACGGCCGCGGGCGCAACGGCTCCGAGGATCCCGAGCCGGGCCCCGCGCGTCCGTGTCACCGACCCGGTTGCTCCGGCGACGCCGTCGGCGGCATCCGCCGCACCGTCGGATTCGTCCGATGCTGCGGGCACGAACCCGGGTGATGGCGCGGGCACCGACGCCGACGGCCTGCAGGGTGTGGTCGATCGTTGGCAACGCAGCTACTCGAGCAGCGGGCTCGTCGTCGGGGTGGCGCGGCCGGGCAGTTGGGACTGGACCGGCGCGCCGTTCGGGGCCGGAGCAGGCGGATCGTTCGACATCGAATCGGTCTCCAAGACCGTCACCGCGTCCGCCACGTGGATCCTCGTGGCCGACGGCGTGCTCGATGTCGACGCCCCGCTGCCCGAGCTCGACGGGCTGGAGTCGCTCGCCGGTCGCGGCCTCACCCTCCGCCTCTTGCTCGAGCACCGGAGCGGCATCCCCGACTACCACGACCTCGAACCGCCCGAGGACCGCGACGAGCCCCCTGCGGTGACCGTGGTGCGCGGCGCACTCGAGGCCGAGGCACGATTCGCCCCCGGGGGTGGGCAGGACTACTCCTCGACCAACTACCTCCTGATCGGGCTCGTCATCGAGGCCCGCACCGGCCGCGCGCTCGATGATGTGCTCTGGGGTCGGGTGCTCGACCCGGCGGGCGTCGGGTCCATGTTCAGCCGGGCCGCTTCGAGCGTCTACTGGCCCGGGGGAGGGGCCGGTGGGTTGGTCACCGACCTGTCGGGAATGCTCGCCTGGGGCGCAGTGCTGCTGCGCGACCATCAACCGGTCGGTGATTCCACCTGGGCGCGGATGGCACGTCTCGACCCGAACACCGGGCTCGGGGCCGGGCTGATGGGGCTGTGTCCGTGCGACGGCGGGTTTGCCTGGGTCGGCCACACGGGTGGGACCACGGCGTTGTTCTACGACCGCCGCGACAACGTCCTGGTCGCCGTGCGCATCTCGAACGGCATATGGGGATCGTTCGAGGATCCGTTCGTCGAGCTCGTCGAGAGCCTGCGGGACGCGGCATCGCGCCTCTGAGACCGCGCGCCGACGGCCTCGTCATTGCACCCTTTGCGGTGCGCCGCTAGAACACTCGCGCCGGGCGCGGCGTTTCGTCGCTGCCGGCGTCGGCCCACCACGTGCCTGCGGGCCCCGTGGTACGAGCACCAGGGGACCATATGAACGCGCCGAAACGTCCGAGCGGCGGCCTCGAAGGCCACGCGGCGATCGTCACCGGTGGGGGCACCGGCATCGGCAAGGCCTGTGCCGCGCAACTCGCAGCGGACGGCGCGGCCGTCACCATCTGCGGCCGCACCGAGGCGAAGCTGGTCGACGCCGCCGCAGCGATCGAAGCCGCGGCGGGGCACGGCGGCAGCGTTCGCTACGTCGTCGCCGACGTCACCGACGAAGCCGATGTGCAAAAGGTGGTCGAGGCCGCGTTGGCGCCCACCGGCGCGTTGAACTCCGTGGTGGCCAACGCCGGCGGCGGGGGTGGCATGGGGCCGATGCACATGCAGAACGCGGCCGAGTTCACGCGGGTCCTGCACCTCAACGTGCTCGGCACCCTGTTCACGATGAAGTACACGCTGCCGCACCTCGTCGCCGCGGCGTCGAACGGCGCCGACGGGTCCTTCATCGGCATGTCGTCGATCGCCGGTCACGTCACGCACCCCTACTTCGGTGCGTACACGGTGTCGAAGGCCGGCATCGAGGAGATGATCCGCAACGCGGCCGACGAGTACGGCCCGACCCGCGTGCGCTTCAACGCGATCCGCCCCGGGTTCATCAGCACCGAGATCATGGAGGGCATCCCGCGCTTTCGCGCGGGATGC
>JBKJKR010000375.1:0-3891 GCA_046597135.1 Acidimicrobiales bacterium
CGACGGCACGGGCGGGCCCACTGATCGGTCGTCGCGCCCGGTGCCGACCTGCGGCTGCCTGGCAGCACCAGGTCTCGTGACCTATGGTTCACCTGACGTCCTCGGCCGGGACATCCCCTCCAGGGTGCGCCGCCAGCAGTCAGCCCACTGCAACGGGCCCGCCTCGGTGGGTTCGCGTCCGATCGCCCGTGGAGACCTTCCGGCCCATGCACAAGCGCACGTTCACGCGAGCCGTCGGGGTGCTCTGCCTCTTCATCTCGTTCGCACTCGTGCCGAGCCAGTTCGCCGACGCAGCCACCGCGGTCAAGAACCCACGCGCCGAGCAGGAGCGCGTCCGGCGCGAAAAGGCCGCCGCGGCGGAGCAGCTCAACACGTTGAAGGCCTCCGCCAAGGAGTTGCAGGACGCGCTCGCGGTCATCGACGAGAACCTCCGCCAGGAAGAAGCTGCGCTCGAAGCGGCGCAGCACACCGTCGACACCGAGACCCAGGCCGCCGAAGCCCTCCGGGTCCAGGAGCAAGCCGCCGGCGACAAGCTGGCCGCGCTCGACCGCCTGCTGGTCGAGAACGCCATCGACGCCTACATGAGCCCCGACGTCGACGGTGACCTGTTCTCCATGTCGTCGAGCAACATCAACGAGGCGGTCCGCAAGCAGGCGCTGTTCGACCTCACCACCACGAAGAACCGCGACGCCGCCGATCAGGTCAAGGCGGTACGCGCCGATCTCGAGCGGCTCGAGGCACAACGCAACGCGGCGATCGCCCGGGCCCAGGCCGCGAGGGCCGATGTGGCGGCCCGCCTCACCGTGGTCGACGCCGCGCGTGCCGACCAGGAGAAGTTCGTCGAGGCCGCCGACGACCGCGTCGACCATGCGCTCGGCGAGCTGCGGTCGTTGGAGTCGCTCGACAAGCAGCTCGCGGCGCAGATCGAGGCCGAGGCACGAGCGTTGGCCGCCGCGGCCGACCGGGCGCGTCGCGCCAGCACCGCCGCGGCGAAGCCCTTCACGCCGCCGGCATCGGGCGACATCGTGAACGTGCAGGGCATCTGGATCCACCGGTCGATCGCGGCCGGCCTGAACAACCTGCTGAACGCCGCGTCGGCGGCCGGCATCGACCTCGGCGGCAGCGGCTTCCGCGACTCGTCGGGACAGATCGCACTGCGGCGCGCGAACTGTGGATCGAGCGACTACGCCGTCTATCAGATGGACCCGTTCAAGTGCCGGCCACCGACGGCGCGACCCGGCACCTCGAACCACGAACGCGGCATGGCCGTCGATTTCACGGTCAACGGCGGCGTGCTCACCCGCAGCTCGAACGCGTTCCAATGGATGAACGCCAACGCCGGCAAGTACGGGTTCTACAACCTGCCGTCGGAGCCGTGGCACTGGTCTTCGGACGGCAAGTAGCCGGCAAGTCGTAGCGAGGCGCCTGTTCTTCGGACAGTTGACTACCGATACCGTCGTCTGCTGTCCGAAGAACGGAGCGTCTGAGCGTACCGTCAGCGTCGGCGAACCTCCGAGCGAGACCCTGACCGACCCAGGTACGCGAAGAGGCCCGCGCCAGGCGCGGGCCTCTTCCACGTTCGGGACGACTACCCGGTGCGACTAACCGGCGAAGCGGGGGATGACGGCGACCGGCACCGCGGCATCCGGGCGGGTCTCGACCACGCCGCCGACGATGACCGGAACCGTGGTCGTGGTGACCGGAGCCGTCGTCGTGGTGACCGGAGCCGCGGTCGTGGTGACCGGAGCTGTGGTGGTGACCGGAGCTGTGGTGGTGGTGACGGGAGCCGTGGTCGTGGTGGTGGCCGTAGATGTGCAGTTGACCGGCAAGGTCACGGTTGTCTCGCGGTACTCGCCGATGTTGCCGTACTCACCCGAGGGGCCGAAGGCTCCGACTGCCGTGGCACGGACGGTATGGGTGCGGCCATCGGCCGGGGTGCTGTAGAGCAACGTGAACGCATAGCCGTTGCTCGGCACGTACGAACCGCTGCCGATGACTGCGCCATCGAAGCTGATGGCGATGTTCGGGTTGTACCGGTGGTCGGGGATGTCGCTGATCCACGATGCGCTGTCGATGCGCACCGCGGCCTGGCCACTGGCGCACGTCGACGACGCGGACACCTCGGGATGATGAGCGTCGGCGCCGTTGATCAGCAGTGCCATCGATGCCGCCGCAGCGAAACCACCGACCGCAACGCCTCGTCCAACTGTGAGTTTCACTTTTCTACCTCCACGGGCTGGGCCCGCCCAGCGCAAGGGGGGAGTCTTGCAGCGCAAGCGGACGAACGCGCGTCAATGACGGCCGCGCCGCAACATCAGCTGAGCAAAAGGCTCATTGCTCGCGCGCCTCACGACCACCCACGCGCGACGCGTGAAGTCAGCTGGGCCGATCGACCACTACCCGTGAGGACACGAGTTGTTCGACGGTCGCGTCGTCGTAGCCGAGCTCGTGCAGTATCGACGACGTGTGCTGCCCAGGCACGAACGGCGGGCCCCAGATCCTTCCCGGTGTCTCGTCGAAGTCGAACAACAGGCCCATGACATCGATGCGACCGACCGTGGGGTGCTCGTACGACGTGACCCAGCCCTTGTCGATGAACTCCTGGTCGTCGAACAGCGACAGCACGAAGTCGGGCGAAGAAACCTCGCACGGCACCGCAGCCGCGTCGAGCACGTCGAACCACGCAGTGGCATCTCGTTGCACGAAGACCGACGAGAGCTCGGCGACGAGCTCGGCGTCGTTCGCGGCGCGAGCGTCGGGCGAGGCAAAGCGCGGGTCGGACGCGAGCGATTCGCGCTCGATGGCCCGGACCAGTCGTTCGAACGTCGGTTGATCGAGCGCCACGACGCAGAGCCAGGTGTCGGCGGAACACGGATACACCCGGTAGAGCGCGCTCCACCCGAGCTGATCCTTGTCGAGGCTCGGCCGATGACCGACGACCGACCCATCGTCGGGGGAGATCCACGCGCTCGATGCGTTGAGCAGGTGCGCGTACACGATCGCGGTGTCGAGGAACTGGCCCTCGCCCGTTCGGTCGCGGTGCGCGAGTGCCTGCACCATGCCGATCGCCGACAAGAACCCGTTGCCGGTGTCGCCGAGCGACGTGGTGGACCACACCGGGTTGCCGCCGTGGTCGAGCCCACCGTCGAGCCACGTGGTGCCGGCGAGCGCCGCGCCCGTCTGATCGTTGCCGGGCAGCACCGAGCGTGGGCCCCGCTCGAAGCCGCGGGTGTGGCAGTAGATCAGCGACGGGTTGATGGCCCGCAACGACTCGTAGTCGACGCCGAGGCGTTCGGCGGCCTCGTAGCGCATGTTGTGCTGCACGATGTCGGTCTCGGCGACGAGCGCGCGCAGCACCTCCATCCCCTCGGGCGTCTTGAGGTTCAGCGAGATGCTTCGCTTGCCGCGGTTGCAGCACATCGCGATGTGGTTGCTCATCCAGTAGTGATCGGTGAGGGTGTTGACCTTGATCACCTCGGCACCGAGGTCGGCCAGCAACTGCGTACCGAAGGGGCCGGCCACCGCGAGGCCGAGGTCGAGCACCTTGACGCCCTCGAGCGGCGACCCGAGCACCCGGCCAGGGTTGAGCGGCAGCGCGGGTGTCGCGATCGGTTCGCGGGCGAAGGCACGGGTCTCGTCGGTGTGCTGGCCGGGCTTCGCGGCGGGCGTCGGCGGGCGCCACGGCGACGACGTGAGGTTCAGCACAGCGCCGACCTGGCGGATCGGTCCGGTCTCGGGGTCGTCGACCTCGATGACACAACCGTCCTCGACGAACAGCGGGTCGAGCAAGGCTTCCTCGGGCGACCGCACGACCTGTACCGGCACACCCACCTGGGCGGCGACGCGCTCCCATTCACTGCCCGGGAACCGGCCGACCGCCTCCTGCATCAG
>JBKJKR010000630.1:0-6128 GCA_046597135.1 Acidimicrobiales bacterium
CGGCATCGTCGCTCGCGTCCAGGCGCTGTCCTTGTCGTCCATCGCCGGTCAGGCCCTCGAGGTGATGACCGCCGATGGCCGACACCACGATCTGCTGAACGCGCTGCTGCGGGGCAGCGATCGGTTCCTGCGCGACAACCGCGAGGCGTTCCGGTCGCGATTCGCGAGCGAGTCACCGTGGTGGGTTCCCGAGTCGATCGACGATCGCATCTTCGACAAGCTCTTCAACGCGTTGCATGCGTTCCTCGCCGACGTCACAGCCAACCCCGATCACGAGATGCGGCGGTACCTCGACGTGCGGCTGGCCAACCTGGCGACCGAGTTGCGCGAATCGCCGGCGATGCGGGCGCGTGGCGACGAGCTGCTTTCCGAGATGCTCGCGCACCCGGCAGTGCGGCAGTGGATCGACTCCATCTGGCGGGATCTCAAGGCATCGATCGTGCGCCAGTCGCACGACCCCGGTTCGGAGCTCCGCGCTCGTGTCGCCGGATACGCCCGCACCATGGGCCACAACCTGGCCACCGATGCCGCACTCGCCCGCAAGGTCGACGCCTGGGTCGAGGGCGCGTCGCGCCACGTGGTCGAGTCGAGCCGGCACGAGATCGCCGACCTCATCACGTCCACGGTCGAGAAGTGGGATCCGAACGAAGCAAGTCGGCGCATCGAGCTCGCCGTCGGACGCGACCTGCAGTTCATCCGCATCAACGGCACGCTCGTGGGTGGCCTCGCCGGGCTCGTCATCTACTCGGTCGGCCAGATGCTCGGGTGAGGACCACCGATCTCCCGATCGCGAGTGCGCTCGGCCCGCTCACCGCGGCCCTCCACGCGGGTACGAGTGCGGTGCTGGTGGCCCAACCGGGGGCGGGCAAGACCACCGTCGTACCGCTGGTGCTCATCGAGCAGGCGTGGTGCACCGGCAAGGTGATCGTCGTCGAGCCGCGGCGTGTGGCGGCCCGCGCCGCCGCGTCGCGACTCGCCGCGCTGCTCGGCGAACGCGTGGGCGAGACCGTTGGTTGGCGCATGCGTGGTGACACCAAGGTCGGCCGGAACACGCGGATCGAGGTGGTCACCGACGGTGTGCTCACCCGCATGCTCCAGACCGACCCCGGGCTCGACGGCATCGCGTGCGTGGTGCTCGACGAGTTCCACGAGCGGAGCCTCGACGTCGACCTCGGGCTCGCGTTCTGCATCGACGCGCAGCAAGGGCTACGTGACGACCTTCGGCTGCTCGTGATGTCGGCCACGATCGACGCCGCAGCGGTGGCCGGCCTGTTGGGTGACGCTCCGGTCATCGAGGCCGCCGGCCGCACGTTCCCGGTGGCCACGCATTGGGTCGGTCCGGCGACACCGGTGCTGCAAACGCGCTCGGTGGCCGAAACCATCCGCCGCGCCCTCGCCGAGACCGACGGCGATGTGCTCGCATTCCTTCCGGGCGCCCGCGAGATCCGCTCGGTCGAGCGCGACCTCGGCACGCCGGCCGGGGTTGTCGTGCTCCCGCTGCACGGCGCGCTCCCCGCGACGGCGCAGGACCGAGCGCTCGCGCCGGCACCCGAGGGCCGACGCAAGGTGGTGCTCGCCACGAACATCGCCGAGACGAGCCTCACCATCGAGGGCGTCACCGCGGTGGTCGACAGCGGATGGGTGCGTCGGTCGGTCACCGATCCCACGCGTGCGATGAGCGGACTCGTCACCGTGCGCATCTCGCGCGCGTCCGCCGATCAGCGGCGCGGCCGGGCGGGCCGGGTGCGGCCGGGCGTCGCATACCGGTTGTGGGCTGAACACGAACACGCGCTGCTCGACGAGCACGACCCGCCCGAGATCACCCAGGCCGACCTCGTGCCGCTCGCCCTCGACCTCGCACGATGGGGCGCGCCCCACGGCGCAGGCCTGCGCTGGCTCACGCCCCCACCGCCGCGTGCGCTGACCGCCGCCCAGGGGCTGCTCGAATCCCTGGGCGTGCTCGAGCCGTCGGGACACGTCACCGCACACGGGCGTGCTGTGGCCGAGCTACCTGCGCACCCGCGGCTCACCCACGCGATGTTGCGCGCGAAGGAACGTGGTCATGGCGGGTCGGCCTGCACCGTGGCCGCGCTGCTCGGCGACCGCGACATCGGCGACGACCGTCGCGACGCCGACCTCGCGTCGCGCGTCGATGCGTTGCGCAACGGGAGCACCGCGCCCGGCGCCGACCGGGTGCGCCGCGACGCCCAGCGCCTCCGCCGACGACTCGGCGTCGACGACACCGGCGCGTTCGATATCGATCACCTCGGTTCCGTGCTCGCACTCGCGTTCCCCGACCGCGTCGCACGTCGTCGTGATCGAGTGGGCCGTTACCTGCTCTCGAATGGCGTGGGTGCGGCCATCGCCGAACACGACAACCTGGCGACGAGCGAATGGCTCGCCGTGGCCGAGGTCGAGCTGCTCGGCGAGGGCGGCGATGCCCGCATCCTCCTCGCCGCGCCCATCACGCGCGAGGAGCTCGACCACGCGATCGAACCCTCCGTCATCACCGTGGCCGAGTGGGACCGCCGCACCCGCGACGTGCGCGTGCAGCGCGAGACGCGCATCGGCGCGATCGTGCTCAAGGCATCACCCGTCGACGACCGCGACGGCGCCCGCCACGCACTCGTCGAGGGCGTGCGCGTCGAGGGACTCGCGCTGCTCCCCCGCCTCGACGATGCCACGGCGTTCCGGGCGCGCATCTCGTTCTGTCGCACGCACCTCGGCGCCGAGTGGCCCGACTTCCGCGACGACGCCCTCCTCGAACGGCTCGACGAGTGGCTGCATCCGGCACTCGTCAACGCCGGCGCGCGTCGCCGCGCAGATCTCGGGCGCGTCGACGTGACCGGGGCACTGCGCCACCTCGTGCCGTGGTCGCTCCTCGCGCGCCTCGACGAGCTCGCGCCCACCCACGTGACCACCGCGAAGGGCGGGCGGCGCGCCGTCGACTACACCGGTGATGACCCGTCGGTGTCGCTCCGGATCCAGGATGCCTTCGGCTGGTACGACACCCCCAAGCTGGCCGGCGGGCGCGTCCCCCTCGTGGTGTCGCTGTTGTCGCCGGCCAACCGACCGGTGCAGGTCACCCGCGATCTGGCCGGCTTCTGGCGGGGGTCGTACAAGGAGGTGCGCGCCGAGCTGCGCGGTCGCTACCCCAAGCACGCCTGGCCCGAAGACCCGACTGCGGCTCAAGCAGGCAGCGGCCCGCCCCGGTAGCACCACGCGAGTGCGACGGGATCGGTGCAGATCCCCTGGCCGATGCGCTCGATGGCCGCGGAGATCTCGGGGGTGATCCCGTCATCCGCCGCGGCGCCTGCCTGACCTTTGCGGATCATCGCACCCGGGTCGAGGAGCGTCGGGTTCGACACCGTGCGGGCCTCGAACTTGTCCTCGTGGGCCTTCATCCAACCGAACGACGTGTACTCGAGCACGTCGGCGAACTGCTCGGCCGGCAGCTCGATGCCGAGGAACTCCGCGATGCGCCGCACAGACCCTTCGTGGTCGCGCTTCATGTCGTTGTAGTGCATCAGCAATACGTTGGGCTGGTCGCGCAAGGTCCACCAGCCGGCGACGAAGCCGAAGATCCACGGCGCGATGCCGTGGCTCCCGATGCCGGCGAAGAACTCTTCGAACGAGTCCCCGGCGATGGCGCGTCGAGGTACCTGCCAGGCCTCGAAGAAGCCGTCGGCGTGGGCGTTGATGAACGGGTAGAACGACGCGACCGCCTCGTCAGGGTTGCGCACGACCACGATGTAGCGCACGGCCTTACCGTCACCGGGCGCGAAGTACGGCACGGTTCCGGGCAGGGCATGCGATTTGAACGCCCGGAAGCGGTGGTGCGGCATGGCGTCGAGGGCCGCGACGATCGCGTCCCGGTCGGCCGTGGGGTTCGGCACGAACTCGATCCACGGCACCTCGGCGTAGACATCGGCGAAGCCGGCATCGCCGCCCGACCGCAACTGGTGCACGATGTTCATCGTCCAGGTCGTACCGCTCTTCGGCGGCACGGCGACCACGACGTCGCCATCGCGCCAGGCCATGCGCTGCTGCATCGTCTCGTCGATCCACGGCGGAGGCCCGCCCGGGGCCTCGCCCTCAGCCGGTCCTGACATGTGCACCCCTTCGACGCCATACGAGCAGTTCTGAGATCATCATCACACCAATTCGCGCGGCTCGCCGCCGGTCATCTCGAACACCCCGGTGAACCGCTCGAGGTTGCGGTGCAGGTTGATGATGCGGCACTCCTCGCCCGACAGCGCGAGGTGGGTGAAACCGGGCTGGTGCAACCCGCGCTGGGCCGAGTGCAGGTTCGAGACGTCCTGGTTGATCACCAAGCCGAAGATCTTCTGGTCGGCGGGCACGGTGAGATCGGCCGGCTTCGTGCGCGGCGCATCGCTGCCCGATGGCACTCGCCGGAAGGCGAACGAGTCCATGATGCACTCGTCGGGTGTGGCGCCCGGCCGGGCGCGGATCACGCTCAGCAGGTCGGGGAACATCAACACGGTGATGTTGGGGAACACGTTGTACTGGCGCAGGTCCATGAGCTGCTCGGTGCCGTAGACCGAGAAGTCGAGCCCTTGGGCCGTCGCGACATCACGCACGCGTTGCGCGAGCACATCGCGCAAGTTCTGACCCGACGGGATGGGCGGTACCTCGCCCGCGTCGGCACCCGAGGCCACACCGATGCGGCCGCCCATCACCTCGACGAAGGCGTCCCACACCTGCTGGGGCGCAACGGTGTCACGCAACCGCGGCGACGGCGTGCCGTACGGCTGCACCAACCGGCCGGTGAACTCCCAGATCTCCTGCGGCGAGTTGATGTCGTCGCACATCGGCAACATCTCGCGGTGGATCCCCTGCACGTGATAGGTCTCGCTGAAGGCCTCGATGCACACCTTCCAGTTGCACGGCAGCGCCACCGATACCAAGGCGATGCAGCGGAAGTCGTCGAGTCCGATCCACTCGCAGTCGGCGGGGACCGGCGCAAGGAACTCGGCGAGCGGCGCGGCGGCCGAGTCGAGGTTCACGAACACGAACGGACCCCAGGTGTCGACCTGCACCGCGACGAGGGGGAAATCCTCGTTGCGCAGCACGCCGAACCCCTTGCGCGACGGCACCTCGCGGAGGCGGCCTCGCAGGTCCCACGACCAACGGTGATACGGGCAACGGATCTCGGTCATGCCCGAACCCGAGCCGTGGCACAGCTCGTTGCCACGATGCAGGCAGACGTTCTGGTAGGCCCGCAGCTCGTGGTCGTCGCCCCGCACGATGAGCACCGAGTACTGGCCGACGCGGTACTCGAACCAGTCGCCCGGCTCGGCGAGGTGGTCGACCGAGCACGCGAGCTGCCAGGCGTACGGCCACACCTTGGCCATCTCGAGCCGGGCCCACGCCGGGTCGGTGTAGCGCGACGCCGGGATGCGGACCGGGGTCCGGCGCCGCACCACGCTGTCGATCGTGCTGCCGACCGGCGCGTCATCGGTGTACTCGGTCAGAGCCATCCTCAGGACCTCGCTTTGATCTCCTCGAGGACCTCCGCCGCGTGCGCCGAAAGGTCCTGACCGGCGAGATCGTACGCCTTCGCGATGCGGCCCTGGGGGTCGATGAGGTAGCTGATGCGGCGGGGCAGTCCTGCCTCGGCGTACTGCTCACCCGGCTGGCGCACCACGTCGTATGCCGCGCCGACACTGCGATCGGGGTCCGACAGCAACTGATACGGGAACGACTGTGCCTCGGCGAACGTCCGCTGATCGTTCACGCTGTCGAAGCTGGCACCGAGGACGACCGCGTTGGCGGCGTCGAGCTCTGGGGTTCGATCACGGAACCCCTGTCCCTGCAGCGTTCAACCAGGTGTCGAGGCCTTGGGGTACCACCACAGGACCACCCACTTGCCGCGCAGGCTGTCGGATCGCAGCACGTTGCCGTGCTGGTCGTTCAAGGCGAAGGCCGGGGCTTCGATGTCACTTTCGAGCATGTTCGTCCTCGTCGTCGGTTGTCGGGTGGGCCGCTCACGCACCGTGCAGGAACGGTGCGACGCGATCCTTCGGGCGGCCGATGAGCGCCTTGTCGGCGCGCACGAGCAAGGGGCGCTGCATGAGCTCCTTGTGGGCCAGCAGCACCTCGACGAC
>JBKJKR010000306.1:0-5886 GCA_046597135.1 Acidimicrobiales bacterium
CGTTCCTTGATCGCAGCGAGCAGGAACAGCTGATAGTCCATCGATAGTCCGAACAAGAGGGCGAAGAAGAACAGCGGTGCCCATGCGTCGACAAAGCCTTGGGACTCGATGCCGAGCAGGCTCGCGCCGTAGCCGTGCTGGAACACGAGCGTGGCGAAACCGAAGCTGGCCCCGACACCAACCAGGTTGAACAGGATCGACAGGACCGCTATCGGAAGGCTGCGGAACACGACGAGCAGCAGCACGAAGGCGACGAGCATGATGAGCCCGATGGCCAATGGAGCGCGTCCGACGAGCACACCGGTCAGGTCGTGGTTCTGCGAGCCCGGACCACCCACCTCGGCACCGGGAACATCGACGCGCAGCGTGTCACGAAGCCGGCCGACGAGATCGGACGTGGCTTGTTCATCGACCGCGGTCCTGGGCGTGACCCGGACCACGGTGCGGCCGCTCGCCGCGGGTTCGGCGACGATCTGCGCGGCGGCCACGTTCTCGTCCGCGGCCGCAATGGTCACCACGCGGGCCGCGTCGGAGGCGGCGACGGTGACGAACAGCGGTGCGGCGGCACCCGGGCCGAACGCCGCAGTCACGGTGTCGTAGCCATCGCGGCTCGACTCGCCGCGGTCCACGACCCGTGCACCCGGCATGCCGAGCCGCATGCCGATCGCGGGTGCGGCGAGGCCGAGCAAAAGCACGAGCCCGAGCAGCAGCGTGACACCGGGACGCCGCAGCGCAATGCCGGTCCAGCGCGCCCAACGGCCTTCGGCCGCACGGTCGGGGTCGGCCTCACCCTTCTTCACGAGCACGCGGTCGCCCAGTGCCACGAGGATCGCAGGCAGGAGCGTGAGCGAGGCGATCGACACGGCGATCACCGAAAGGATCATGCCGAGCGCCATGGAGCGGAACACCATGACCGGCACGACGAAGACCGCTGCGAGAGACAGCACGACCGTCAGCGCCGACAAGAAGACCGCCTTGCCGGCTGTCGACAACGTTGCCGCAATCGCGTCCTCGGCGTTCTTTCCGTCCTCGCGTTCCTCGCGATAGCGGGACACGATGAACAGGCTGTAGTCGATGCCCACCGCGAGACCGATCATCATCGAGAAGTTCATCGACCACACCGAGATCGGTGTCACGCCGGTCAGCAGGTGCAGCGACGCGTACCCGACCGCGATGCCCGACAGGGCCAGGATCAACGGCAGACCCGCAGCGATCGCCGTGCCGAATGCGACGAAGAGCAGGATGATCGTCGGCAGGGCCGACAACAGTTCTGCCTTGTGCAGCGCCTCTTCGTTGAGCTTGTTGAAGTCGCTCCACACGGCCCACTCCCCGGTGACGTTCGCCTTGGCGCCGGCCGGCAGCGATGCCGCGTCGACGGTTGCCATGACCTCACCGGCGGATTCGGGGCGTTGTGCATCGTCCTTCGCAACGAGCTCGACTGGGATCAACGCCGTCTTCCCATCGGGCGAGATCATCCCGGCCTCCGCGGGCAACGACAGCGGATCGACCACCGACGCCGCACCCGGCGAACCCTGGAGCGTCGCGACGAGCGCTCGGAGACCCGAAGGGTCCTGCATGATCGGCACCTCTTGCGAGTACGCCACGATCGCTGCCTCGGCGCCCACCTGAGGGAAGTCGCGTCGAAGCTCGTCGCGCACCTTCTGCGCGGTCGACCCTTGGGCCTCCCAACCGGCGCCGGACATCGCCCCGTTCAGGGTGAGCGCGAGCGGTGCTGCGACCAACGTGATCGCGAGCCACGCCAGCATGACGCGGCCACGTCGTCGAGCGGAGAGACGCGCCAACCGGGAGAACCACGCCTCCGGTGCGGTGTGGTCGTGCGACTGCGTCGGTACGTCGGCGGCAGCCGAGGGGTGATCGGCTCGTGGTCTTCTCTGGGTGGCGGTCTTGGCGTCGTTCACCCATCCAACATACCCCATGGGGTACCTTTTGTAAACCCCTGGGGGTACCCGCTCGGGGTTCCGCTCGCGGCCCTCGCCCGCATCGCGGGACCTTCGCCCCTTGAACAGCCCTCGGGCATGGGCGACGGTTGAACCGGCAACCACTTCCGACACGCCATCTCCATTGGAGGAGCCTTGAACACCCGACGACCGACCATCGCACTCGGCGACGACGGCACACCCGCGGCCGATGTGGCCTGGTTGTGGATCAACAACCATGCGTGGGCCGGCTGGCGGCTCGAGGTCATCACGGCACATCAGCCACCGATCGGGCGGGTATTGCCACGCGAGCAGACCGAGCCCCATGCGTGGCAGCCGCCTCACGCCAGAGAGCCGTTCGCCGCAGCCGCCTTCGACGAGGTCGCGCACCTCACCGCCGACGCCGACCCGCGACTGGCGTTGTCTCGCGCCGTCGACCTGCTCGTGATCGGTCCACGAGGGCCGGGGCTGCTCAAGTCGTTGCGCCTCGGCAGCACCGCCGACTGGCTCCTCCTGCGCCCTCCCGCACCGTTGGCCATCATCCGCCACGGCCGAACCGTGCGAACCGTCTTGCTCTGCACCGACGGTTCGGTCCACGCCGACCGCGCCGCGGATGTGCTGTGCGGCCTCCCGTGGGTCAGCGGCCTCGACATCACCGTCATGGCGGTCACCGACGGTCTCGCCGACAGCCACGCGGCGGCCGATGCCGCGGCAGACAAGCTCCGGGCCGCGGGCGCCACGGCGAGCGTCGAGATCGCCGCAGGGGAACCCACCGACGTCATCCTCCAGCGCGCCGCGCAGCAGGCAGCTGACCTGGTCGTCCTCGGCACCAAGGGTCTGACAGGGTTGCCGCGGCTTCGGCTCGGCTCCACCGCGGCGGCCGTGGCACGGGCGGCCGATTGCTCGGTCCTCGTGGCCTGTGCCGACGTCGCTGAACAAGACGACGAGCGCGCCTGAGCCGATCCCCGACAGAATCGAGAGCATGCGGCTCGGTATCGCGGCAACGGTGGTGGTCGCGTGACCCCGCATGCCCACGCCGACGCGCCGCGATCCGATTGGCCCGACCACATCGATCCGACCGACTGGCCGGAGTTCTCCTATCGCTTCGACCTCACCGACGGCCTGCCGACCTTTCCCCCCGAACGCCATCGGGTCGACACCCTGGTAGCCGCGTCCGGGCGCGACGGCGACGAGGTCATCGGTCCGATGCCACCCGCCGGCCGTCCGGCGACCGTCACCGCCATCGCAGCGAATGCCGCGATGGCGGGCTTGCAACCTCACCTCATGCCGGTCGTGATCACGGCCCTCGAGGCGATGTTCGAGCCGCGGTTCAACCTCAGCGGGCTCGTGGTGACGACCCATCCGGCTTGGCCGTTGGTGATCGTCTCCGGCGCCGCCGTGCGCGACGGCGGTTTCGCGACCGGTGAGTCGTTGTTCAGTGGCGGCGGGTCGCGTGCGAACCTCGCCGTCGGTCGCACCATTCGGCTCGTCACCTGGAACATCGGCGGCGCGCGACCTCGACGACCGGTCCAGGAAGTGCTGGGGCATCCCGGGCGACTGGCGTATTGCATCGCCGAGGAACCCGTCGCCACGCCCTGGCCGGCGCTGCACGAGGCGCGCGGCATCGACGCGCCACACGGTGCGGTGACGGTGTTCGGTTGCGACGCGCCGCACTCGGTCATCGCGGTCGGCACCGCAGAACAGGTTGACTTGATGCTCGAGCAGATCGCCGACCAGATGCGAGCCGCCGGCAACTCCAACACCCACACCATGGGCGAGACGCTGGTGGTGATGGCGCCGCAGTGGGCTCGCCTGCTGGCCCGCCAGGGCTGGACGCGGGCCACGGTGCAAGACGAGCTGCACCGACGATCGGCGCGCCGCCTCGGCGACATCAAGCGGCGAGCCGACGGAACGCCGGCGCTGGCAGACGAGGACCGGTACCCGTGGTGGCCCGACACGATCGACCAGACCGATCCCGACGAGCTCGTACCCAGCACGTGGGACCCGGCGTCGATCCATGTCGTCGTCGCGGGAGGCGACAGCGTCACGTTCGCTGCGGTGTGCCCAGGCTGGGGCACCTACGGCGGCTTCGCGGTGACGCGACCCCTGCCGGCCGCCCTCACGCCACCGAACGCCGAGAAGGAGCGCTCATGATCGAGATCGTCGACCCGAGAGGCCCGGAGGTCGTGCGCGCGCTCACGCTCGCCGACCGGCCCGCACGCCACGATCTGCGACGCGTCGGGTTGCTGTGCAACGACCCGTCGGTCGCCCACGGCACGCACCACTTCGCGCGCTACCTGCGCATCGTGCGCCGGGCGCTGACCGAACGCCTCGGCGCGGTCGAGTTCCACCAGGAGACCAAGCCAGTGCTCACCCGGCCGGCGGAACAGACCCAACTCGACAGGTTCCGCGGCTGGCAGGTGGTGATCAACGGGCTCGGTAAATGAGGGTCGTGCACCGCGGGCAGTTTGTCCGACCACGCACGCCTGGAAGCAGCCGGCATCCCGACCGTCACCTTCGTCCTCGACGCCTTCGAGACGGCGGCACGCGCCCACATTTGGATCCACGGGGCCGACCTACCGATCATCGTGGTGCCGCGCACGTTCCTCGAGGAACCCTCCGACGACGTGGTGCTGGCGCGTGACCGGGCGGTGCTCGATACCGCACTCGCCGCAGTGATGCGCTGACCCAACCGCTACGCGATTCGGCGACCGCTGATCTCCATCGGGACGATGCGGATCCAGATGTCGCGCTTTTCGGCTGCGGACCATGGTCGAAGGTCGGCCGCCGCGACCGCCATCGGGTCATCGTCGTTCATGACGTGTCCGACGCCTTTGACGAGGACGCTCCAACCGGTGTGCTCCGTGAGGTCCATCTCGTCGATCTCGAACGACATCGGGCCGCGCATCCATGCGACGCTCGACTTCTCGCCCGCGGCCGAGCGGAAGACCACGCACCCGGACACGTACTTGTAGTTCACGGGCAATATCACCGGCTCTCCCGCCACGACCATGGCGACGCGCCCGATGCCCGCGTTCTCGAGCAGCTTCTCGCACTCGAGGAACGGGATGATCTCGACGCCGGTGCGATCGACGGGGACGGTGGATGGATCGGTGTTGTCGTTCACACTTCGACGATTCCCCAGAACGGTCCCCCGGAGAAGGGTCCAAGGTCCTCTCTGCGTCCTCTGTGCCATCTGACCGCTAGGTTCGGCCCATGAGTGCCACGCCAGCGAGTGACATGTCACCGAACATCGACGGCGTCGAGGCCACGTACTGGCACATCGACGACATCGACTGGACCGAGGTGCAGCGCCAACGCAACGCCGACGGCACCGTTGCCGTCGTACGCGAGAAGTGGCCCATCATGCGGCCCGACTTCCTCTCGGCGTACGTGCACTACGAACCGGGCATGGTCGTGCGTCGCCACGGTCATCGCAGCAACCACATCGTGTTCGTCCTCGACGGCGGTGCGTGGATCGGCGGCGACTGGTGCACCGCGGGCACGCACGTGCACGTGCCGCTGGGTGCGGCGTTCGGGCCTATCGTCGCAGGGCCCGACGGCGTGACCTGCTGGGAGCTGAGCTTCGGCGAGTTCGGCGGGTGGGGCGACCACCTCGAGCGCTACGACCACGAGATCACGACCCGCGGCATCACACCCCTGCCCGACCCTCCGCTCGACCTCGGCGACTGGTTCGTCGACCCGCGCGGCGACACCGGCGCCGAACGCGCCACACCCAAGATCGCGGGCCTCGACGAGACCCTCACGAGGATGGACGACCTCGCGTGGACCGAGGTCCGGCGCCAGCAGAACGCGGACAACGCCATCGTGGCCATCCGCGAGAAGTGGCCGATCGCGCAACCCGACTTCATGAGCGCCTATGTCGAGTACGGCCCCGGCATGATCGCCCGACGCCACGGCCACCTGGGCCATCACCTCATGTGGGTCA
>JBKJKR010000573.1:0-3389 GCA_046597135.1 Acidimicrobiales bacterium
CACGATGACCCACGTTCCCTCGTGGCGTACGAGCTGGTCGAAGTACCGCATGCCCAGCGTGAGGTCGCCCTCGGGCGCGTCGGCGTCGCGAAGCTGGTGCACCACCGCGTACGTGTCGGTGGATGCTTCGTCGGCACCTGCGGTGAAGGTGACGAGCGGATCGCCGAGCACGTGCATGCTCGCCGCGAAGGCGGCCGGCGCGTTGCGCATCGCGTCGAGGTACGGGCCGATGGGTGACGCGCCCCGCAGGCCTTCAACCTGGGCGTCGGGGTGGAACAGCACACCTACCGCGTCGATGTCCTTGGCATCGACCGCACGTGCGTAGCGCTGGGTGAGGCTGCGGATCGCTTCGAGATCGGTGATGTACTGCACGGCATCGGTCATGGCGCGAACAGTACCCGGCACTGTCCCCAGGGCAGCCCTCCGACCGATCGGTCACAATGGGTGCCGAAGAACTGACGCGTACCGTGAACGGAGCCGGCCAATGGCGCATGTCGAACCTCGTGATCGTGCCGATCTTCCCGAGTTCGAGGAGTACTTCAGCTACCTCGACGACCACGCCGGGTACGTGCCGAACGCGTTCCTCACAATGGCGCGCCTGCCGGGTCTGTTCAGCGGCTACATGTCGTTCTCGAAGGCCCTCGGCGAGCTGCAGGGCGTCTCGGGCGAGATGAAGGTGCTCATGAGCCACATCGCGTCCAGCGCGTACGGCTGCCGGTTCTGCGAGGCGCACACCGCCCACACGGGCGTGAAGCGCGGCGTGGCCGACGAGCGCATCGAGAAGGTCTGGGAGTTCGAGTCGAGCGACCTGTTCGACGAATCCGAGCGCGCCGCGCTGCGGCTCGCGCGCGACATGGGCCAGGTGCCGAACCAGGTCACGCGGCAGCACTTCGACGACTTGCGGGCGTGGTTCACCGACGACCAGATCGTCGAGATGGTCGCGGCCGTGTCGCTCTTCGGTTTCTGGAACCGCTGGAACGACACCATGGCCACCGACCTCGAGGTGCCGATCGTGAAGGTCGCCGACGCGCTCCTGGCCGGCCGCGGGTGGACACCCGGCAAGCACAAGGTCATGGAAACCGCCGCTGATTGACCGATGACCGCCGCGGACGAGCCGAACGCGCCGGCGCCGACCCTGCACGGTTCGCGTGTCGCGCTCCGGCTCGTCGAACCTCGGGACGCGACCGACGTCGCGCGCATCCTCCGAACCGTCGAAGTCGCGGACCGCTGGCCCGGCGACCCCGACGAGCTCGCTGGTGAGCTGCCCGACGACGGAGCGGTCGGGTACGCGGTACTGCTCGACGAGCGCGTCATCGGCTACGTGCAATACGGCGAGAACGACGACCCGATGTACCGCCACGCGGGCATCGACCTCTTCCTCGACCCTGCGTTTCACGGCCGTGGGCTCGGCCGCGAGACCGTGCACACGGTCGCGCGTCATCTCCTGGTCGATCGCGGGCATCACCGGTTGGTGATCGACCCGGCGGCGTCGAACATCGCCGCCATTCGCTATTACACCGCGGTCGGGTTCAAGCCCGTCGGGGTGATGCGCCGCTATGAGCGCGGCCCGGATGGGACCTTCCACGATGGCCTGCTCCTCGACCTGTTGGCCGACGAGCTCATCGACGGGAATTGAGCACCGGCCCGAACCGACCGCCAGTACGTTGCACCCATGTCCGACATGCCTCGCCGTCCCTTCGGCTCGTTGCTCACGGCGATGGTCACGCCCATGGCCGACGACGGGTCCATCGATCTGAGGGCCGCCGCCTCGCTGGCCGTCTACCTGGTGGAGCACGGCCACGACGGCGTGGTGCTGAACGGCACCACCGGCGAGGCGCCGACCACCCATGCGGCGGAAAAGGCCGACCTCATCGCCGCGGTGCTCGAGGCGATCGGCGATCGGGCCGTCGTGTTGGCCGGCGCCGGGTCGAACGACACGCAGCACGCGATACGCATGGCCGAGCAGGCTGCCGCGGCCGGTGCGCACGGTCTGCTGATCGTGTCGCCGTACTACTCGCGCCCATCGCAGGAAGGCGTGTATCAGCACACCCGGGCCGTGGTCGACGCCACCGACCTACCGGTGATGCTCTACGACGTACCCGGCCGCACGGTGGTGCGGTACTCGCCGGCGACGTTGGAGCGATTGGCCGCCGACCCGCGCGTGGTCGCGGTGAAGGACGCCACCGGCGACGTGCAGAGCGCGATCCGGTTGATCGCCGACACCGGCCTCGCCTACTACAGCGGGGACGACGGTCTGCTGCTGCCGTTCCTCGCGGTGGGCGCCGTCGGCTTGGTCAGCATGGCGGGGCACCTCGTCGGTGACCTGCTGGCGAGGGTCATCCGCGAGTTCGACCAGGGCGACACCCCCGGCGCACTCGTTACCTTCCTCGAGGCGCTGCCCGCCATCGAGCTGATCTGTGGGTCGGGCAACGGTGCGCTGCGGTCGAAGCTCGCTCTGGCCACGCTCGGGCTCATCCCCTCGGCCGCCATGCGACTGCCGCAGGTCGCCGCCGACCAGGACGAGGTGGCGGAGGTGCGCGCCGCGCTGGTCGCCGCCGGACTGCTCTGAACCGAAAGCGACGTGCGGTCTAGCGCGCCGGCCACACGATGGGCAGGTTGATGATGCCGCGCGTGGAACTGGCGCCCCAGACGATCGCGTCGCGGTCGGGGATCGAGTACTCGGGCAGGCGCCGCAGCACGTGCTCGATCACCACGCGCGATTGCAGACGACCGAGGGGTGCGCCGATGCAGCGGTGCATGCCGACACCGAACGCGATGTGCCGGTTGGGGGCGCGGTCGAGCACCAGCGAGTCGGCATGGGGGAACACCGTCGCGTCCCGGTTCGCCGAGGCCCACAACAGCATCGTGCGGTCGCCCGCCGCGAACCGTTGCCCGAAGTACTCGGTATCGCAGGTGACCTTTCGAGCGATGCCCTGCACGGGCGCGATGAGCCGCAGGAACTCCTCGACCGCCGACTCCATGAGCGCCGGCTCGGCGATGAGCCGGGCGCGCGCCGCGCGGTCGTCGTCGAGCATCAGCAACGCGCCGTTGATGAGGTACGCCGTGGTGTGCAGTGCACCGAAGATCAACTGCACGACCATGCGCACCTTCTCGTCGAGGGCCAGCGGGCCGCCCTCGACCGGGCTGTCCCGCATGACCGTGAGGAACGTGCCGTCGGCCGGAGCGGTGTCGTGCGCGGTGAGCAGCGCGATCACGTAGTCGTTGAGCTCGCTTGCCGCCCGCGCGGAACCAGCGGCGTCGGTGGTGTTGCCGAAGACGATGGTGTCGACCCACTCGTGGAACCGGTGCGTGTCGGTCATGGGCACGCCGAGCATGCGCGCCAACATGATGGTGGGCAGAGCGCTGGTCACCTCGTGCGAGATGTCGCA
>JBKJKR010000579.1:0-2600 GCA_046597135.1 Acidimicrobiales bacterium
CTTCGACCTTGACCGGGTACGGCAGCATGTCGAAGGCGCCGAGATCCCGGTCCCCACCAAGGCCCCGAACTGCGGCCAGGACACCGACGCCGTGCTCGCCGGCCTCGGCTACGACGCGGCCAAGATCGCCGCCCTCCGCTCCGGCGAGGTCGCGTACTGAAGCACTGAATCCGTCCGGCGAGATCGCGCGCAGCCACAGCTGGTGTGGCCCGGCGCGATCTCGGCGGGCAATTCGGCCGGACGGCTGACGCCCGGTCGATAGCGTCGCCGCCATGGCCGGATCGCAGTGGAGCTTCCTCGCGTCGCTCGTGCGGCCCCACCGCCGGGCGTTCGCACTGCACGGCGTGGTGCTCGGCCTGGCCACGGCGATGCCCATCGTCGGCGCGTTGCTGCTGGCGAAGTTCGTCGACGAGGTCGTGAACGGCGCCGACCTCGCGACCGCCGCGCCGTGGGGCATCGGTACCACGCTCGTGAGCCTCGTGGTGGCCGCGTTGAGCATCGTGGTCACGTGGCGCTCGACCGAGCTTGCGTGGCGCATCACCAACGGTCTGCGACACGAGCTGGCGAGCCACGTGCTGCAGGCCGACCTGTCGTTCCATCGCGACCGCACCCCCGGCGAACTGCTCACGCGCTGCGACGCCGACGTCACGTCGCTCACCACGTTCCTCGCCGCCGTGGTCACCCGCATCGTGGGCATCGCGTTGCTCGCCGTCGCGAGCACCATCGTGCTGACGTTCGTCGAGCCGCGCCTCGCGGTCGTGCTCGCTGTCGGCTACACCGCGGTGGGCCTCACGATGTGGCACATGCGTGACGTGTCGACGCACGCGGTGGTCGCCGAACGAACGGTCGATGCCGACATGCACTCGGTGATCGAACAGTACGTGGCCGGCGCCGAAGACGTCGCGTCGCTCGGTGCGGGGGCGCACGGTCTCGGTCGGTTCGCGAAGCACGCCGCGGCGCTTGCGGAGGCCACCGGTGAACGGGTTCGCTACGAGATGCGCATGCAGGCCTCGATCCGCTCGGCCATCGCGCTGGTCATGGTCGCGGTGCTCGCCGTGGGCGGCGTGGGCATGGCGCGCGGTTGGACGGACGTGGCCGGTGTGCTGCTGGCGTTCCGCCTCGTCGACCTCGTACGAACGCCGATCGAATCGCTGGTGTGGCGCCTCCAGGAGACCCAGGGTGTGTCGGGCGCCGCGCACCGCATCATCGACCTCATCGCGGAACGCCGCGCCGTGCTGTCGGGCGCCGCGTTGCTGCCACCGGGCGGGCTTCGCGTGAGCTTCGAGGACGCCGGGCTCGTCTACGACGACTCGGTCGATCGCGAGTCCGCGTTGCGGGGGCTCGATCTCACGATCGACGCGGGCCGGGTGGTCGGGCTCGTCGGCCGTTCTGGTTCGGGCAAGACCACGGTGGCGCGGTTGCTCCTGCGCCTCGTCGCGCCGACCGAAGGGCGCCTGCTCGTCGGCGGTGTCGACATCACCACGCTCGACGACGACGCGTTCCGCACGCGGGTCGTGGCGATTCCGCAAGACGTCCAGCTGTTCCCCGGCACCGTGCGCGACAACGTCACGATGTTCGCCACCGTCGACGACGGCCTTGTGGTGGCCGCGCTGCGCGACGCAGGCCTCGGGCCATGGCTCGACGCGCTCGACAACGGGCTTGACACGCGCCTCGCGAGCGACGCCCGCATGGACGAGCGCGAAGGTGCGCCTGCACGCACCGGTCTGTCGGGCGGCCAAGCCCAGCTGCTGGCCATCGCCCGCGCGCTGCTCCGCTCCCCCGACCTCGTGGTGCTCGACGAGCCGACGTCGCGCGTCGACCCGGCCACCCAGGACGCCATCGAAGGCGCGTTCCGCACGCTCGTCGCGGGCCGCACCGCGGTCATCATCGCCCACCGCCTCGAAACGCTCGACGTGTGCGACGAGCTCGTGATCCTCGAAGACGGGGCGATCGTCGAGCACGGTCCCCGCACCGAGCTCGCCGCCGACCCGCGTTCGCGCTACGCCCGCATGCGCGCCACCGGGACGCTCGCCGAGGAGCTCGCATGAGCGCCCGGCCGCAAGTGCTGCGACGCGAACGGCGCATCGTGCACGTGACCAACTTCCGGGCGAAGGAGTACTGGCTCGGCAACGTCGGTTGGATCCTCTACTTCGTCTCGCCGATCGTGCCCGCCTGGTTGATCAGCCACATCTTCGACGAATACCAGTCGAACGGCGCAACTTCGTCGGTGGTCCCGTTCGTGGTGGCGCTCGCGCTCGTCGAACTGGCCATCGTGTGGGGACTCGCAGTCGTGCACCGTCGCTACATGCGCGCGTGCGAGGCGGCGAAGGCGCTCATCCGCGCCAATGTCGTCGATGCGCAACTCGCGAGTGGTGGCAAGCGAGCCGGGCGTCGCGACGCACCGGTGGGCGACGTGCTCGTGCGCATGCGCGACGACCCGTTCGACATGATCTTCCTCATCGACAACTGGGTCGATCTCGTCGGCGCGTTGCTCTACGGCACCGTCGCGGTGTGGTTCCTCGTGCGCATCGACCCGCTCGCCGCACTGGCCGGCATCGCGCCGCTCATCCTCACGGGTTTCGGGAACCGTGCCGTCGCGC
>JBKJKR010000337.1:0-2696 GCA_046597135.1 Acidimicrobiales bacterium
CGCATGCCCAATGCGTGGCAGCGGCGGATCTCGGCGACCGATGCCTGCATGTCCCACCAGGGGAGGATCACCAGAGGTCCATCCGAACGCTAGTCAAGTGCTGTTGACGTGTTGGTGCAAGCACCGTACCAATCGTCTAGGTTTGGCGTCGCGCCGCTGATGGGTCAGTCGGGGAGTATCCGAGGCAAGTTCGACTTGCGTCGGCTCTTTCCCCGGCTCGGACTGGGCTGTCTCGACGGACGGACGCAAGGAGGCAACGCCATGCTCGACGTCGATGCCTACGACTGGCGTGAGGTCACGGGTGACCCGGCCTCGCCGTATCGGATCCACCACGAGCTGTGCGTGCTGGGCCACGACCGCGGCGCCGGCACGATCGACTTGTTGATCCGCTTCGACGCCGAGTGCGGGCACTGTCAGGCGCACCGTCACGTCACCACGACGTCGGTTTTCGTGCTGCAGGGTGAGCAGCACCTCGACGAGTTGCGTCCCGACGGAACGAGGGTGCACAAGGTGCGTACCGCGGGGACGCATCACCTCACGCCGGGCGACCCGTACCCGCATCTGGAGCGGGGTGGGCCTGATGGCGCGGTGCTGTTCTTCAGCCATCACACCGACGACGGGCGGTTGTACGAGATCGTCGATCTCGACGGGCAGGTCTTGCACACGGTGACGATCGATTCGTTGATCGCGAGCTGGGAGGCGATGCGATGAACGGGTCGGCACCGGCCCCTAGCGGTTCGCTCGATGTCGAGGTGCTGCGCGCGAAGTACCGCGCCGAGCGCGACAAGCGACTCCGCTCGGACGCCAACGCGCAGTACGTTGAGGTCGCCGGCGCGTTCGCGCACTTCGACGAGGATCCGTTCGCCCCGGCCAGCTCGCCACGCTCAACGTTGACGGATCACGTCGACGTGGCCATCGTCGGTGGCGGGTTCAGTGGTCTGCTGGCTGGTGCGCGGTTGCGCGACGTCGGGGTCGAGCGCATCCGCATCATCGAGGCCGGCGCGGACGCCGGCGGCACGTGGTACTGGAACCGCTACCCGGGTGCGCAGTGCGACATCGAGTCGTACATCTACCTGCCCCTGCTCGAGGAGCTCGGCTACATACCGACCGAAAAGTACGTCTACGGCCCCGAGATCCACGAGCACGCCCGCCGCATCGCGGACCGGTTCGGCCTGCTCGACGATGCGGTGTTGTCCACCCACGTCTCGCGCGCCACCTGGCAGGACGACGCCGGTCGCTGGCTGATCGAGACCGATCACGGCGACCGCATGACGGCGCAGTGGCTGGTGATGGCCACGGGGCCGTTGAGCAAACCGAAGCTGCCCGGCATACCCGGGATCAAGTCGTTCGGCGGCCATGCGTTCCACACGAGTCGGTGGGACTACGACTACACCGGCGGTGACACCACGGGCGGTCTGGTGAAGCTTGCCGACAAGCGGGTCGGCATCATCGGCACGGGCGCCACGGCGGTGCAGTGCATCCCGCATCTCGGTGCGTGGGCCCAGGATCTGTTCGTGTTCCAGCGCACGCCGTCGTCGATCGACGTGCGTGGCAACCGTCCGACCGAGCTGGAGTGGGCGGCCTCGTTGGCGCCGGGGTGGCAACAGGAACGCATCGAGAACTTCGGCATCATCCTGTCGGGCGGCCACCAGGACGTCGACTTGGTGAGCGACGGCTGGACGGACATCCTGCGCAACCTCTCCGGTCTCGCCGACCGCAGCGGTGCGGGGACGAGCCCGGAGGAGCTCGCAACGCAGGTCGAGCTGGCGGACTTCGCGAAGATGGAGCAGATCCGCTCACGGGTCGACGAGCTCGTGCGCGACCTGGCCACCGCCGAAGCGCTCAAGCCGTGGTACCGCCAGTTCTGCAAGCGTCCGTGCTTCCACGACGACTACCTCGACACCTTCAACCGGCCGAACGTGACCCTCGTCGACACCCAGGGTCGAGGCGTCGAGCGCATCACCGAGCGGGGGGTCGTCGTGGCGGGGGTGGAGTACGAGCTCGACTGCCTGATCTTCGCCACCGGCTTCGAAGTCGGCACCGGGTACACGCGTCGCGCGGCCTGTGAGCTGCACGGGCGTGACGGGCTCACGTTGAGCGAGAAGTGGGGTCGTCAGGTGGCGACGTTCCAGGGTCTGTTCAGCCGCGGGTTCCCGAACGTGGTGTTCATGGGCGGCATCCAGTCCGGGGTGAGCCCGAACTTCACCGAGCTGTACAACGAGCAGAGCCAACACGTCGCGTACGTGATCGGCCGCACCCGCAGCGACGGGGCACGCGTCGTCGAGCCGACCGAGGCCGCCGAGCAGGCATGGCTCGAGACCATCACCCGGTCCAACGCCGGGCGGTCCAGCTTCCAGAGCGACTGCACGCCGGGTTACTACAACAACGAAGGGCGGCCCGGCGAGGGGCCGGGGTGGTTCGGCGGCAACTACGGCGGCGGCGCGCAGGCGTTCTTCACCATCCTGCGCGACTGGCGCGACGCCGACGAACTCGCCGGGCTCGAGCGCACCTGACGGGGAACTGTCTTCGTCTGCTCGACGGAGCGTCGTGAGAAACCGGCGGATCAAGTGTCGGTGTCGAAGTCCAAGGAACACTCCAGGGGATGTTGGTGCGATGAGAACGTTTGAGGGTCGGGTCGCGGTGGTGACCGGCGCGGCATCAGGTATCGGTCGTGGGCTTGCGGAGGCGTGCGCTGG
>JBKJKR010000382.1:0-5692 GCA_046597135.1 Acidimicrobiales bacterium
GGACCCGCGATATCAGCGGTTGATGACGGCCACCCGCGAGGCTGCCGCCGCTGGGTACGAGAACGTCTCGATGAAGGAGTTGGCGGAGTCCTGTCACATCTCGTTGCGGACGATCTACCGTCACTTCTGCGCATCGAAGGACCAGCTGATCGCCGAGGCGCATCTCGACGGTCTGGACGCGTTTCGTCATCGTCTGACGAAGCAACCTCCTGCGGGTGGATCGGCAACCGACCGGATGATCCGGGTGATGCGGGCGTTCACGAACGCGTTGGAATCGGACGAGACGCGTTCGCGGACAATGCTTCGTGCGCTGTACTCGCCCGACGCGGGGGGCGGCGGTCCGCGCTCGTTGGTGGGAGGTGCGTTCTCGGGGATCGTGGAGGCAGCACTTGCCGGCGAGGTGGATGAGGCGCGACGCGAGGCGGTCGTCTCCACGCTCGCTCACGTCCTCAACAGTGCGATCCTCGGATGGCTGAACGGCGGCCAGGACGTCGCGTGGGTGGACCGCCAGGTCGAGTCGACGGTTCGCCTCCTCTTCGATCCCGTAGGCGCGCCAGCACCTCAGACGTAGACGACCGCCGAGCGGAGCATGCCGACGGTCCGCCTCACTGCAGGTTGTAGACGCGTGCGGCCGTGTCGTGCAGGACCTTCCTGCGCACGTCTGGCGTGAGCGTGGCCAGTGTTGCTGCGACGTCTGCCGTCATACGGTCCGTCAACGAGGTCCCATGGGGGAAATCGGTTTCGAACATGACGGTGTCCGCGCCGAGGAAGTCGATGTGCTCGGCGAGCGCGGCCTTCTCGAACCAGAAGGAAGCGGTGAAGTTGCGGCGGTAGAGCTCGCCGGGCGTCATGCCGTTCCAGACGTCGTGCTTGTCCTCGGGCTCGATGTTCTCGTGCCACTGGAAGTCCATGGCTTCGAGGAGGAACGGCAACCAGCTGATGCCCGATTCTCCCGAGACGATCTTCAGCCGGGGATGCCTCAGTGGGATGCCGCTGAAGATGAGGTTGGAGATGAGCCACGAGTTGCTGAGGAACGAGTTCGTTGTGTAGACGGCCAGATGCACTCCGCGGCCGGTGGCCAGCTTGGTCGCCGCGTCGACGCCCGGCTCCACCCACGGCTTGTGCGCTCCACCGCCAGGCGGGCCGATGTGGAAGCTGAGCGGTACGTCGAGGTCTTCGCAGATCGACAAGAACCTGGACCACTGCGGGTGGTTCAGGGAGGGCAGGCCGTGGACCTCCGGTGCGCTGAACATGGTGGGTCCGGCCGTGAGGCCCAACTCGATCACCGAGCGCGTGAGCTCTTTCTCGGCTTCGTCGATGTCCCACCATGGGATTTGCGACAAGGGAACGAGGCGACCGCCGCTCTCTTTTTGCAGTGTGGCCGCGGCGTCGTTGTAGGTCCTCATGCAGACGTTGCGGAGCTCGTCATCGGCGATCTTCGTGAAGAACATCTGGCTGCTGAAGCCGCCGGTGTTGGGGTACATGATCTGGCGGGAGATGCCGTGCTCGTCCAGCCATGCGACGCGGGCCTCGACGTCGTAGGAGCCGGCGTGCATCTGCTCGAAGAAGGGCAGCGCCCGCATGTTGCCGGGAGCTTTGGTGCCGTCGGGTCGCACCATGTTGAAGCCGATGGAATCGAACTGCTGCCCGTCGACCAGCCATTGCGGCATGCCCTGCTCGTCTTCGCCGATCCGGGGCACGCGCTCCTTGAACGCCGCCGGGGCGTGCGCCTCCCAGAAGCCCGGGGGCGGCGAGTAGTGACTATCGACATCGATCACCTTGATGGGATCCGTGGTGTAACTCGACGCCATGACGTATGTGGCCCCCTGCTCGACCACCGGAGGATAACGCATTTTCCACGTGCGCAAAGATTCGGCGCGCCGTGTCAGGTCGGCGCGGGGACCTAGGCCGGACGGTCGCCCAACAAGGTCTAGTGTCGGCATGATGAACGATCTCCCGACGGACACGCAGCACGCACACCTGTCCCGCACCGTCGAGCTCGCCGGCCGCCGGGTGATCGACGTGGGATCCGGCTCGGGGGAGCTGGTGCGGTGGCTCCGCGCGCAGGGCGCTGACGTGGTCGGGGTCGAGTGCGGCGAGACGATGATCGCCCTGGCCCGGCAGGCCGATGGCGAGCATGCCGACGCCTACGTCGACGGCGTGGCGCAGGCGCTGCCGGTGCCCGACAGCCGGGCCGATGTTGTGGTGATGGCGAACTCGTTGCACCACGTGCCGGCCGAGGCCATGGACGACGCGCTGCGCGAGGCGCACCGAGTGTTGCGGCCCGGCGGCACTCTGTACGTGTCCGAGCCGGTGGCCGAAGGGTCGGGCCATGAGCTGGTCGCCATCGTCGACGACGAGTCTGCGGTGCGTGAGCTCGCCCAGCAGGCGATCGATCGGGCCGTGACTGCGGGCTTCGAACTGGTGAGCGAGACGCGCTACGCAGGGTCCATGGTGATCGGGTCGGCCGACGCGTTCGGGACGCGGATCGTCGGCATCGACCCGCGACGCGCCGAGCGCTGGGCCGACGCACGAGACGAGTTTCTCGCGGCATACGAGCGGCTCGGCGTGCCGTGCGACGGCGGCCGATCGTTCGACTCCCGGACCCGCGTCAAGGTTCTGCGCAAGCGCTGACCGCGGCTCACCGCCGGGCGGTGACGATCCACGCCTACGGCGTCCTCGTTTTCCCCGACCAGTTCCTGCGCCTCGACGAGCAGTCGCACCGTGCCTGCGACCGCGTTGCACCGGCCGGCATCGACCGCTTCCGGTCAGCGGGTGCGTGCGCCGAGGAGATCGAGGACAGAGGTTGCCACTTCCTCGGACGACGCCGGGTTCTGACCGGTGACGAGGTTGCCGTCGACGACCACGTAGGGCGCCCACGCGTCGCCGGTGGTCACCATGGCGCCGGCTTGGCGAAGGCGATCCTCGAGGAGCCACGGTGCCTGCTCGGCCAAGCCGGCCTGGGTCTCCTCTTCGTTGGCGAAGGCGGTGATCCGGCGGCCGGCGAACAGTGGGTTTCCGTCGGTGGCGGTCGCGGCGAGGAAGCTGGCCGGGCCATGGCAGACAGAGGCGACGACTTTGGACTCGTCGCCGAGCATGGTGGCGAGCAGCTCACCCATCGGCTTGCTGACGGCCAGGTCCTCCATGGGGCCGTGCCCGCCGGGGACGAAGACGGCGTCGAAGTCGGCAGGGTCGACGTCTTCCAGAACCGCTGTGTTCTCGAGGATCTCGCGCAGGTCGTCGAGTTGGCGGCGGAGCTCGGCCACCTTGTCCTCGTCGCCGTTGTTCATCTCCGCCGACATGCTGTTGTCGTCGGCAACGGGGGTGACCCCACCGGGCGTGGCCACGGTGATGTCGAGTCCGGCCTCCGCGAAGATCCGGTAGGGGGCGAGGAACTCCTCGGCCCAGAAACCGGTGGGGTGGGCAGAGCCGTCCTTCAGCGTCCAGCTGCGGGCACCGGTCAGGACGATCAGCATCTTGGTCATGGGTTTCTCCTCGGATCGAACCGTCTCTACCCAAGAGCGCGGACTTCGAACCAGGCGAGCCCGGACCGGTCGGCGCCGAGGTCGCGATCTGTTGCGGAACCCCGGCGGCAACGGCGACGAACGTCGGCCAGACCTCGGCGCGCGGCTCGCGGGGCCAGCGCACCGGGGCGGGCCCCACCGGCTGATCCGATAGGAGGGTCTCGAACTCGTGGTCGAGTCGTCGCTCGTCGGTCGGCGATCCGAGCTCGATTAGGTTGGCGGTCGTCGGCGGGGCGCGCCGCGTTCGAGGGGAGCTCGTCCAGTGATGGATTCGTCGTCGATCGACTTCGCACTCGACCTGACGGGAGGTGCCCCATTCCTCGCCGGGGAGACCTTCCACGCCGAGATGGACCGGCTGCGCGCGTCGGGTCCGCTACCAACGGTGCAGTTCGGCGGCGCAGCAGTCCCGTTGATCGCGACCTACGCGGATCTCGACGCTGCGTTCCGCAACGACGTGGAGCTGCCGGCCGGCCCGACCTACAAGTACTCGATCGAGCCGTGTCAGGGTGTCACCTTCGAGAGCCTCGACGGTCCGGAGCACCACACCTTGCGGCTCTTGTCGACGGGCGATCTCCATGCGCGGCCCGTGGCCCGCTATGTCGAGGATCGGGTGCCGGCGATCGTGCACTCGGTGATCGACCGGTTCGCCGGTCGGTCAGAGGTCGACCTCATCGCCGAGTTCGCGTCAGTCGTCCCGTTCGCGGTGTTCGCCGACAAGACCGGACTCGACGCGCAGCTCGACCGGGTGTCCGACTATCGGGATTGGTCGTTCGGGATCCTGAGCTACTCGGTCGCCCCCGACCAGGGTCTGGCGGCCGCCGCGGCGCTCACCGTCGAGATCGACGACGCACTGGTGCAGCGCCGCGACTCGCCCCGGGACGATCTTCTGTCGGCCATGTGCGCCGCGGCGCGCGACGGCCGTCGCCTCACCGACGAGGAGATCCGCTCGCACGTGCGTGCGCTGTTCGCCGCCGGTGCGTCGACGACCTTCCACGGGCTCGGCAACACGCTGTACGCGCTCTTGACCCACCCCGACGCCATGGCGACCCTGCGCCGCGACCCGGGTGCCGCGCTCGACGCCGTCGACGAGATGCTTCGCTGGGAGTCGCCGCTCGCGATCCTGCCGCGCCTCGTGCCCCGCGACGCGACGGTCGCTGGTCGCCGCCTCGCGGCCGGCACGCAACTTCTGTTCGGCATCGCAGCGGCGAACCGTGACCCTGCGGCCTATGTCGAACCGGCTCGTTTCGACATCGAGCGCCGGCCCGCCCGCGTGCTCACGTTCGGGTTCGGGAGCCACCACTGTCCCGGCGCGCACCTCGCCCGCCGCCAGATCGCCACTGCGGTGCGCGTGCTGCTGGAGCGCATGCCGTCCTTACGGCTGATCGATCACGAGCGCGCACGGCCGTCGGGGTCGATCATGCGTGGGCCGGGCGCGCTGGTGGTCGAGACGCGCTGATCGCCGTCGTCGTTCAGGTCTGGGACTCCCACGCCGCCTCGGACATACGCGCAGTAGGTCAGGACAGTTGTCCGCATGACCGGAACGAGCTGTTCGCGTCGCTGCGGCTCTCGACGCCTAGGCCCACCCTGGCGGGGGATCGCGGCGATACTCGGTGGCACGGAGCAACCGGGGGAGAACGCACCGTGAGCTATGAGTCGCTGGAAAGCCTGATGGCATTCCGAGAGCTACATGCGGCGCTCGGGCGGCAATTGGAAGTGGTGCTGGAGGACGCCCGCACACCCGAGGAGGCCGCGCAGGGCGCGCTGTTCCTCCTCCGGGTTCTCGCCATGTCAACCGAAGTGGTGGCCGACGGCAACCCGCGGGCCCCGTTCTTCGCACGAATGGACACCGCGGGCCGCAAGGTGGGCGGCGACAACCCCGACGCCGAGTACGACGCCGTGCGCCTCGATGGAGCGTTCCGCTATCGACTGCGCGGCAACGCGGGCACGATCAGCCACCTCAGCATGACGTTCAACAGCGGTGGCCGCGGCCGGCGCGCCACGTTCGATTACCGCAACGAGCGCACGCTCGGCATCGACGACGACGGCAACTTCACGCTCCTGTTGTCGGCCACCGAGCCCACCGTGGCCGACGGACCGGGCACATGGATCCGCACACCGGACGGCCCGCATTCGATCCTCGTGCGCCAGTTCATCGGCGACCGCCGCAC
>JBKJKR010000174.1:0-2935 GCA_046597135.1 Acidimicrobiales bacterium
GGTTCCTGCGCGAGCCCATTGCCTCATCGGTGCTCGACAAGGTCGACCGCGACGCGATCGGCACCGAGGACTTCACGCTCCGCGGCAGGGAGCTCCACCTGTTCCTCCCCAACGGGCAGGGTCGCGGGTTGCTGCCCGTCGCGCTCGGCAAGTACAAGCTCCACGTGGCCAACACCGCCCGCAACTGGAACACCGTGGTGAAGCTCGCTGACATGGCCTCCGGCTGACATCGCCTCGGTCTGTGCCCCTCCAACTACCCTGAGGGCGTGGATGTCGACCGGGTGTTGCTCGCCGCACCGCGTGGGTTCTGCGCCGGTGTCGAGATGGCCATCAAAGCGCTGGCGTGGATGGTGCGCGCCTTCGACCCGCCCATCTACTGCTACCACGAGATCGTGCACAACCGGCTGGTGGTGAAGCGCTTCGAAGACCTCGGTGTCGTTTTCGTCGATGACATCGCCGAGGTGCCCGCCGGCCGGCCGGTGATGTTGTCGGCCCACGGCTCCGCCCCCGAGGTCGTCGCCGCAGCCCGAGCCCGTGCCGGCTACGTCGTCGACGCGGTGTGCCCGCTCGTCACCAAGGTGCACCACGAGGTGAAGGTCCGGGCCGGAAAGGGCTACCGCATCGTCTACGTCGGTCACGAAGGCCACGAGGAAGCCGTGGGCACCATGGCCGTCGCCCCCGACTCGATCCACCGGGTCGAGACCATCGCCGAGGTCGCGGCACTCCCCCAGTTCGACGAGCCCGTCGCGCTGCTCGCGCAGACCACGTTGTCGCACCGCGACTGGAAGAACGTGCTCGACGCGACTGCCGAGCGCTTCCCCGACATGTGGAAGCCCGAGCGCAGCGACCTGTGCTTCGCCACCACCAACCGCCAGAGCGCGCTCATGGCCATTGCCTCGCGTTGCGACGCGATGGTGGTGATCGGCTCGGCCAACTCGTCGAACACCGTTGCGCTCGCGAAGCTGGCCAACGAGTCCGGCTGCACCCGGGTGTTCCGGGTGAACAACGCCGACGAGCTCCCCGACGACCTGCACGGCATCGTCGGTGTCACCGCGGGCGCGAGCGCACCCGAGGATCTGGTCGAGGCGGTCATCGCCCGCCTCGCGCCACGCAACGGTGTCGAGGAGGTGCGCATCACCGACGAGGACGAGTACTTCCCGCCGCCCCGCAACCTGCGCGACCTGCTCGCCGCCATCGACATCGCGGCCACCCTCGGTTTCGGCGGGCCCGTCGACGATCGTCCCAAGGTCAACGACCGCCAGGTGCACGCCAGCGCCGTGTTGTCGGCGTTGGCTCGCTGACCCGACCCGCGCCACGGTCAGAGCGCCGGGAGCACCTCGGACGCGACGGCATCGAGCGCGGCGACACATCCGGCATAGGTCGGCTCGCCGGCGGTGCGCACACCCGCGACCAGATGATCGAGGCCGGCGGAGGCGAAGCGGTGGATCCCGTCGATGATCTGCGCCGTGGTGCCGTGCAACGGGCTGCGATCGGCGCCGAGTGCGTTTGGAGTCACCACGATCCCGTCGATCAACGCGACCGTCAGCTGGGCCGGGTCGCGTCCGTGGTCCTCGGCGACTTGCCGGAGCCGAGCGACCTCACGGCTGAGCGTGTCCGGATCGGACGAGATGGCGAAGTATCCGTCGCCGAGGCGCGCGGCGCGTCGCAGCGCCCGTTCGCCCTTGCCGCCGATCCAGACCGGAACGTGGCCCGCTCGTGGTGGTTGCGGCCTGGTGCCGACCGGATCGAACCCCACGAACCGGCCGTGGTGCTCGGCCGCCTCCGGCGCGGTCCACGCGGTGCGCATCGCGGCGAGCCAGTCCTCGGTGACCGATCCGCGGTGCTCGAACAGGTCGGCGATGCCGAGCGCGTCGAACTCGTCGCGCAACCAGCCGACCCCCGCGCCGAGGATCACGCGCCCACCCGCGATCTGGTCGATCGTGGCCAGCATCTTCGCGAGCAGCAGCGGATGCCGGTACGGGATGACGAGCACGGCGGTGCCGATTTCGACGCGCGACGTGGCCTGCGCCAGTGCGGCCATCAACGACACCGGTTCGTGGATGTCCTGGTCCCAGGTGTAGGGGAAGTCCCCCGAATCGTTGTGCGGGTACTGGGCCTCGCGCGAGCGCGGCAGCACGATGTGATCGGTGACCCATACGGAATCGAACCCGACGCGTTCCGCGTGGATCGCGAGGTCGACGCACGCAGCTGCGCTACGTCCCGTCTCGGGGAAGCCCCCGAAGTTCTGCACCAACGCACCCACCCGCATCCGACCCGTCATGCGCCGACCCTACGACGAGGCTCAGGCGCGCACCGGTTCGAGGACCACGATGGGGATCTGGCGTGTGGTGCGCGTGGCGTAGTCGTCGTAGCTCGGCCAGACGGTGTTCATCAGCTGCCACAGGCGCTCGCGCTCGGTGCCCTCGGCGGTGCCCGTTCCTCCGATGCCAGCAGCAACACCAGCTTCTCGGTGTGGCGCTCCTCGCGCCGCAACCGATCGATCGCCTTTCGTCGCGCCGTGGTGACGAGCCATGCCCCGGGCCGGTCGGGCACACCGCCCGTGGGCCACGTGATGAGCGCCTGCACCACCGCCTCCTGTGCCGCATCCTCAGCGAGGTCGAGATCGCGCAGGTCGCGCACGAGGGTGGCCACCACTTGGCGCCACTCCTCGCGCACGACGCGCGTGAGTGCGTCGGGGATGGGCCCGGCGGGGCTCACATACCCGGGATCATCATGACCGGGCGGACCTCGATCGAACCGTGGAGTGCGGTCGGGATCTTGGCCGCCCAGGCGATGGCGGCATCGATGTCTTCGCAGTCGAGCAGGTAGTAGCCGAGCAGTACTTCTTTGGTCTCGGCGAACGGGCCGTCGGTCACCAGGCGGTCGCCACCGCGCACCCGGATGGTGGTCGCGGTATCGATGTCCTGGAGCGGTG
>JBKJKR010000180.1:0-2842 GCA_046597135.1 Acidimicrobiales bacterium
AAGGTCCCGTGGTGCAGTTTGGAGTGCACGCCGCCCTGTCAAGGCGGAGGCCGCGGGTTCAAATCCCGTCGGGACCGCCTTGACAGGGCGGCGTGCACTCCAAACTGCACCACGGGACCTTGGTATTGCTACGTACCCCCAACGGGATTCGAACCCGTGTCGCCGCCGTGAAAGGGCGGTGTCCTAGGCCACTGGACGATGGGGGCTCGGCCGTTGAGGGCTCGGTCACGATAGCAGGAGGGCTTCCGGATCGTGCAAGCCGAATGGTGGTCGCGGGTCGGGCGGCCGGTCACTTCGCCGGGGGTGGCAGCGTGCTGAACAGCACGTCGACGACCTGCTCGAGCAGACCACCGAGGAAGTGGTACACGGCCTGGGTGAAGGCATCCTCGGCGTCGGGATCGAACTCGACCGAGTCCTCGCTCACGTCGAGCAGCGTGCCGAGCACCAGGCGCATGTCGTTCAGCGCGGTCATCCAGCGCTCGGTCTGCTCGACGGTGAGCTGCTCGGCATCGATGGTGGCCTCGAACTCGTCGAGGGTGGCCAAGCGGTGTTCGAGCAGGTTGTCGTGCACGAGCGCCTGGTACTCGCGTTCTTTGGTGGCGTCGTCGGGGTGGGCCATCGGGAACAGGCGCCGCAGCGAGGGTTCGGCGCCGTCGAGCAACAACGCCCGGAGCTGCTCGGCGAGGTCGCGGAGGATGCGGCGTTCGTGCTCGTCGAGGTCGACGATCACGTGGCCCTTGCGGTGGCGGCGGATGCGGCGACCCATCAGGGGTTCTGCGCCATCTACTTGTCCTGCTGCATGGTGGCCCACAACCCGTGTTCGTGCAGCCGGTACACGTCGAGCTCGGCCTTCTCGCGAGCGCCGCTCGAGACGACCGCGCGGCCCTTGTGGTGCACGTCGAGCATGAGCGACGTGGCCTTCTCCTTGCTGTACCCGAACACCTTCTGCAGCACGAGGGTCACGTAGGACATGAGGTTGATCGGGTCGTTCCACACGAGCACGATCCAGGGCACGTCGGAGGTGGGAACCGTGCCCACCTCCGGGTCGTCGACCTCGACTGGTGCGGCCAGTGGTTGGCTGCTCATCGGACCGCCACCGTCGGCTGCGGTTCGGGCTCGACGGCGGCTGCGACCGGCCCCCGCACCGAGAGCGCGAGCTGCACGACGGCGATCCACAACAGCGTGGCCCCGAGGATGTGCAGACCCACCAGAACCACCGGCACCCTCGTGAAGTACTGCACGTATCCGATGGTGCCCTGCACGACGAGCACGATCAACAGTCGGTTGGTGGCCTGGCGCACCCGGGCCGGCGCACCGGTGCGGTGGAGCACCGCAAGGGTGCACACGGTGAGGGCCAGGAACGTGAGCACCACGGAGCCGTGCACGCGGGCGGCCGAGCGGAACAGCACCGGCAGCCGTTCGGCGTTCTCGTCGCCACCGTGGGGCCCCGAACCGGTGACGATGGTGCCGGTGACCACCACCGCCATGGCGCCGACGAAGACGGCTTGCACCAGCCGATGGGCCCGGGGGTCGACGTCGATCGGTCCGAGGCGCGCGTGGCCCTCGTGGTCGGTCGGCCACGAGGCGCGGTGGTGCAGCACCACCGCGTTCCACACGAGCACCATCGACACGAGGAAGTGCAGGATCACGACACCGGGGACGAGCTCCATCTCGACCACGTACTTACCGATGATGATCTGGGCGAACACGCCGCCGACCAGACCGAGTGACCACCACACGAGGTCGCGCCGGTAGGGAGCCCGGCGCAACGAGCCGGCCACGGCCAGGGCGACGGCGAGCGACACCGCACCGGTGAACACCCGGTTCACGAACTCGATGAGCGCGTGGTAGTCGGCGCTGGCCACCAGCCGGCCCTCGGTGCAGTTGGGCCAGTCGGTGCACCCGAGTCCGGAACCGGTGAGCCGCACGGCCGCGCCGGACACGATGATCACCGCCAGCGCGGCGAGCGCCAGGGACGTGATGCGGCGATAGGCCTCAGGAGTCAGGCCTCGACGTGCGGACATCGAACGCAATCTACGGCCCGATGGCCTCGCTCGGCGTGGCGGGCGGCCTTCTTCCGGCCTTGGCGGCCGCGCAGCCGCGGACCTAACGTACCGTCGTGCTATCGCCCGCTCCGCCATCGTTGCAACGGCGCATCCGCGGGTACATCGCGCTCACCAAGCCCCGCATCATCGAGCTGTTGCTCGTGACCACGGTGCCCACCATGGTCGTGGCCGAGCGGGGCATGCCGTCCATCTGGCTCATGGTCGCCACGGTGCTCGGCGGCACGCTGTCCGCGGGTGGGGCCAACGCCATCAACATGTACGTCGATCGCGACATCGACCGTCTGATGAAGCGCACGCAGAACCGGCCGCTCGTCACCGGCCTCATCGAACCCCGCAACGCGCTGATCTTCGCGATCGCCATCGAGGCGGCGGCGTTCGTCTGGCTGTGGTTGCTCGTCAACCTGCTGTCTGCGGTGCTCGCCGTCGCGGCCTGTCTGTTCTACGTGTTCGTGTACACGCTGTGGCTCAAGCGCACCTCGAAGAGCAACATCGTCATCGGTGGCGCGGCGGGCGCTGCGCCGGTGCTCATCGGCTGGTCGGCGGTCACCAACAGCCTCAGCTGGGCACCCGTGGTGCTCTTCGCCATCATCTTCTACTGGACCCCGCCGCACTTCTGGGCCCTCGCCATCCGCTACCGCGACGACTATGCGGCGGCCGAGGTGCCGATGCTGCCCGTGGTGGCAAGCCTGCACACCGTCGCCGTGCGCATCCTGGCGTACTCGGTGCTGCTCTGGGGGCTCACGCTGCTGTTCGCCCCGGTCGGCGACATGGGCGCG
>JBKJKR010000476.1:0-2541 GCA_046597135.1 Acidimicrobiales bacterium
GACGACGTTGCCCACGCGGAACATGCGATCGCGGAACAGCCGGAACGCGAGCATCGGCGAGATCTGCTTCGACTCGAACACGACGAGCAGCGCCAGCAGCGCGAGGCCGGCCACCACGGGGCCCACCGTGATCGGCGCGGTCCAGCCTCGGCGCGGCACCTCGGCCAGCCCGAAGAGCAACGACCCGAACGCCGACGCGGACAGGACGAACCCGACCCGGTCGAACTCGCCTGCGGTGGGCTCGCGGTGTTCGCGGAGGTAGCGGGCGCTGAACACGAACGCCATGAGGCCGAACGGGATGTTGATGAGGAAGATCCACCGCCACGACGTGTGGGTGGTGATGATGCCGCCGAGCACGGGCCCCATGGCCGGCCCGAGCACGCTCGGGATGGAGAGCACGGCCGATGCACGCGCTCGTTCGTTGGGCGGGAACGCCCGATAGAGCATCGACTGCCCGACCGGCACGAGCATCCCGCCGCCCACCCCCTGCGCGACGCGAAAGGCGATCAGTTGCTCGATCGACTGGGCGAGGCCGCACAAGGCAGACGCCAACGTGAACAGCCCGAGCGCGGTCAGGAAGACTTTCTTTGTGCCGACGCGGTCACCGAGCCAACCCGACGCCGGGATCCACACGGCCAGGCTCAGCAGATAGCCCGTGACGACCCACTCGAGCCCCGTGTCGCTCGCCCCGAAACGATCGCCGATGGTGGGGAGCGCGACGTTCACGATGGTCACGTCGAGCACGTCCATGAAGACGCCGACCACGAACGCCACCGCGACCACTCGCTTGTACTCCCAGGTCGCCGGCGATCGCATCGATTCGACCTTAATCGACCCCCATCAACCCACGGCCATTCAACGCGACCCCTCGGATGTGGTGCGCCGGCAGGGCCGTCGCACTAGCCCCAGACCACCGACGCCGCGGCGATGAACGCGGCGACCACCAGCAGCGTCAGCACGAGGTCGCGAAACCGCTCCGGCTCGACGCGGTGCACCAGCGCCTTGCCGATCAGCATGCCGGCGACCAGGCCCGGCAGCCCCACGGCCGAGGCGACCGCAGCGTCGAGGGTGAACCGGCCCGAGGCGGCGATGAGCCCGATCGCGATCGCGCTGGTGTACAACGAGACCACCGACATCGTGCCGCGGAACGTGTCGGGGTCCATGCCGCGCGCCTGCATCGCCAGCACGAGCGGCGGACCACCGGTGCTCACGCTGGTCGTGAGGGCACCGCTAAAGACACCGGCCGCGACATCGACCGCGCCTCCGGCTCGATGGAGACGAAACCCGCGCCAGATCAACGCGGTGCTCGACAACACGGCAGCCGCGATGCCGAGCCGCAAGGCGTCGCGGCTCACCGAGGTGAGCACCACGACGCCGATGGGCATGCCGACCAACCGACCCGCGCACATGCGCCACATCACCGGGCGATCGACGGTGCGCCGGAACTGCAGCGACATGGTGATCGCGGTGAGCATGCCGTACACGACCGACATCACGACCGCGTCGCGAGGTCCGATCACCGCCGAGAGCAACGGGGTCGACAGCAGCGCGTAGCCGAACCCGGTGAGCGCCTGCACGGAACCGGCGATCGCCGTCACCGCAACGATCGCCATCACGGCCGGCCAATCCACGGATGGATCGTAGGACCCGCACGACGCCCGACCGGTGTGTCAGCGGGCGACGAGCACCGGCTCGGCCGCGGCGAGCATGCGCTCGACCTCGCGCCGCACCTGCGGCATCGCCGCGCGCACCGACGCGACGTCCACCCGGCTCGCGAGCTCGTCGGCACCCGCGTGTGCCAGCATCGCCGCGACGCGCCCCTCGATCGCGCCGAGCGCCCACTCCACTGCGGGCCCACCGGCCACCGGGTCGTAGTCGACCACCACGTTCGTCGGCGTGTGCGGATCGAGGTAGTGGTAGTGGGGAGCGTCGTCGAAGCAGTCGAAGCGCAGGTACTCGAGTCGGTCATCGCTGCCGAACACGTGGAGTGCCAGCCCGTCCTCCTCGACCACCGCACCCATTCCCGCGGGCGCCACGTTGTCGAACTTCGCTCGTGCGTCAGGACCGTAGAACCGCATGATGACCGCCTCGTCGAGGTGTCGGTATTCGACCCCGATGGTCACTGCGCCGGCGACGACCATGGCCGTGTGCTCGACGAACGCGGGGACGGGCAGGGTGCGGTAGGTGATCGCCATGCGGCGAGTATCGCGGTGATCGAGCGGTCGCGCGTCGAACACCCCTGACCTCGGATGCATCTACGATCGCCGTGCCGGGGGCGGGGGCCCACCGGCCGAGGAGACCGCACATGCCACAGAACGTCGCACCGTTCGAGTTCACCGACGACGCGCTCCGGCTGCGTCAGTTCATCTTCGAGTACTGGTGCGAGCGGGGGTTCGGCCCGAACTACCGCAACGTCCACGAGGCGCTCGGTCTCGATCGTCGCCGGATCATGCAGGCCTACAAGCAACTCCAACTCGGGATCATCGTCGTGGTGAACCAGGACTCCCAGAACTGCGACCTGTTGAAGGCGCCACCGTTCTC
>JBKJKR010000510.1:0-7321 GCA_046597135.1 Acidimicrobiales bacterium
ACCGCGGAGAAGCTCAAGCCCTGGTACGGCAAGAACTGCAAGCGCGTGTGCTTCCACGACGAGTACCTGCCCGCGTTCAACCAACCGAACGTCACGCTCGTCGACACCGACGGCCACGGCGTCGAACGCATCACCGAGACCGGCGTCGTGGTCGATGGAGTCGAGTACCCCGTCGATCTGCTGATCTTCGCGTCGGGTTTCGAGGTCACCACCGACCTCGACCATCGCCTCGGCTTCGACCCGCAGGGTCGCAGCGGCATCCACCTGAGCGAGCGGTGGGCTGACGGCGCGCACACGCTGCACGGCATCTTGTCGGGCGAGTTCCCGAACCTGATGATGATCAGCCTCGTACAAGCGGGTTTCGGCACCAACTTCCTGCACTTCTTGTCGGAGTCGGCCAAGCACGTGGCATGGCTCATCGACACGTGCGAGCACGAGGCGATCGCGTCGATCGAGGCATCACCCGACGCCGAAGAGGAATGGCTCGGCGTGCTCTACGGCGCGGCCGCGGGCGCTGCCGGCTACTCCGCCACCTGCACACCCGGCTACTACAACAGCGAGCAGAACTTCGACGCCAAGGCGGCACGCAACCTCGTGTACGCGGGCAGCCTCCTCGACTACTCGCAGTACCTCGTGCGCTGGCGCGAACAGGGCGACTTCGCAGGCGCGAAGGTCGTGAAGCAGACACCGTCCGCCTGAGCTCGACCGCAGCGAGCGGGATCGCTTCCATAGCGATCCCGCTTCGTTTCGGTCGGCGCGAACTACTCAGCTGTTCCGACCGCGCGCCGAACCGCCGCTGCGGCGCGCGGCGCAAGCACGGCACGGTCGATCCATGCGAGTCTTCGTGGATGCGCCCAGACGATCCCGCCCTCGGTCCCTCGTCCATCACGGTCGCCTGCGTCAACTTCGAGTCGGTGCCGCGAGACAAAGCCGCGACGCTCGACAAGATCGACGCTCGGATCGCCGAGGCGGCCGCCCGCGGCAGTGACGTCGTCGTGTTCCCCGAGCTTGCGCTGAACAGTTGGGGCGAGTGTGCCGAGTGCAAAGCCGATCACCAGCCTTGCGCGTGGCACCGCAGCCAGTGCGAGCCGGCGGACGGTGCGTCGTGTCAAGCCATCTTCGACATGGCGGCGGCGCACGGCGTGCACGTGGTGTACGGGTTCGAGGAGACGGGCGACGACGACAACGGAGCGATCCACAACTCCGCCAACATCGTCTCCGCCGACGGGCTCGTCGGCACGTACCGCAAGCTGCACCTCGGCATCCCGCTCGAGACCGACCACTTCACCCCCGGCGACGCGCTCCCCGTGTTCCACACCGACCTCGGGCCGATCGGCATCCAGATCTGTTACGACTTCTACATGGGTCCCGAGCTGAGCCGGGTCCTCGCCATGAAAGGTGCACGCCTGCTGCTCAACCCCACCGGTCGGTCCGCGCTGCCCCGTGCCCGCGAGCACCTCGAGCAGGTCACCAACGCTCGGGCGCACGAGAACCTCATCGCCGCCGCGTCAGCCAACCGCGTGGGCACCAGTCACGGCCCACCCGAGTGGGCCGGCGGCAGCGTGATCGCGGCTGTCGAGTACCCCGGCTTCCCGATCACGCTCGCCCGGGCCGGCACCGAAGAAGAGGTGATCACCGCAACGATCGACTTCGCGGCGATCGGCAAGTGGTACGACCTGCTGCCATGGCGCGAGTGGCGCGACGGGCCACAACGCGCGATTACCGACCTCGTGGCCCGCGAGCTCTCGACCCAGGGGTGACACAACGGCGCGCGCTGGTGATCACGCAACCGCGTCGACGAAGAACCACTCCTCGGCCACCCGGGCCTGCGAGCCGTGCGACTCGATGTGGAACCAGGCGACCGCGTGCACGTCGTAGACGCCCACAGGCACCGTCCCATATGCGTGCGCGGCGTGGCCGTGGATGTGCAAGCGCGCGACGACCTGCTTCGCGTCGCCGATCATGTCGATGATCTCGAAGCGCACATCGGGAATGGCCTCCCGGAACCGCAACATCGACTGCCTCTCGCCCTCGCCACCCGAGGCCACGTCGTGGATGACCTTGCTGTGGTGGACGAACCCGTCGGCATAGCACTCGTCGAACACCGCTTCGTCCCCGCGGTCGAAGCCGAGCTCGTAGATCCTGCGGACGACCGCCTGCGCGGCTTCGGTTGTGCTCATGCGCTCATGATCGCGCTCATCGGCGCAACACATCGGCCCATGCCGTCGTCGTGCTCGGCCACGGGCGGGACGGCCGCCGAAGAACTCGCTCACGGGAACAGATCGAAGACTCCGAGTTTCGATCGAACGACCGTGAAGTGCCGCCGATCAATTGTCGCGATGTCCTTGGTTCCGAGCCGCTCGGCGGTGGCCACGACAGACGCGTCGACGGTTCCCAGCGGAAGATCGTGGTACTGCGCCACGAGCTCGGCGATGCGCAGCCAGTCGGATGCTGCGACGGGTTCGACGATCAGGTTGCCGGCCGCGAGATCACCAAGGAAACGCACCTCTGGATCGACGCCCAGTCGTGTGCCGAGCAAGTAGGTCACCTCGCTGATCACGAGGGTGGGCACAACCAAGGGACCGGGGTGCGTTTCCAGCAGCTCGAGGCTTGCGGCGTGGTGGCGGTCGTCGCAGTCGACGTACGCATACAGCGGGCCTGCATCGACGATCAGCGCGATGAGCCGACCTCACTGGCGAGAATCTCCTCGATGCGCTCGGAGATGTCCGAGCGTCCACTCGCGCCGAAACCCGCGGCCAGGAACCGACGCCTGCCTCGCAGGGCAGGGTCTCGATCGCTTCTCGGGTGAGTGCGGACACGGTGGTCCGCCGTCGTTCCGCTTCATGTCGCAGGCGGGCGTCGAGGTCGTCCGGGAGCTTGACCGTTGTTCGTCGCACGTAGTGCCAGCATGCCCACACGGTGACCCACGCCGGAGACACCGCCGTCATGCTTCCGGCTTGCGCACTACGGTCCGCGCATGGAACTCGCCGCACTCGACGCGACCGCCCAGGCCGAGCTGGTGGCCTCCGGCGCCTGCACCGCCACCGAGCTCCTCGATGCCACCATCGACGCGATCGAACGCGTCAACCCGCTCGTGAACGCGATCATCACGCCGCTCTTCGACGAAGCCCGCGCACAGATCGAGCGCGGCGACGTCGGTGACGGTCCGTTCCGCGGCGTGCCACTCGTGCTCAAGGACCTCGGCGCCACGCTCGCCGGGACGCCGCAGTACTGCGGCACACGCGTGCTGCGCGATCGACGGTGGATCTCGCCGGCCGACAGCGAGCTGACGAAGCGCTTCCGCCGCGCCGGCTTCGTCTTCTGCGCCAAGACCAACACCCCCGAGCTCGGCCTGTCCCCCACAACCGAGCCCGACACCTTCGGGGCATCGCGCAACCCGTGGAACACCGATCGCATCACCGGCGGATCGAGCGGCGGCTCGGCAGCCGCGGTGGCGTCGCGCATGGTCGCGATCGCACACGCCGGCGACGGCGGTGGGTCGATCCGCAACCCCGCGGGTGCGTGCGGCATCGCGGGCCTGAAACCGTCACGTGGTCGCGTCACGCTCGGCCCGTCCATCGGTTGGTCGTGGAGCGGTTGCACCACCGAACTGGTCGTCGCCCGCTCGGTGCGCGACATCGCAAAGGTGCTCGACGCCGTGGCCGGCTACCTGCCCGGTGACCCGTCACCGGCCCCGCCGCCACTGCGTCCCTTCGCCGACGAAGTCGGCGCACCCGTCGAGCAGCTCCGCATCGGCTTCTTCGCCGGCAACGCCGAAACCCCGGGCTCACCCGACGCGCAAGCCGCGGTCGAGCTGTGCATGCACACGCTCGAGTCGCTCGGCCACCACGTCGTCGACGCACACCCCGCGGATCTCGACCACAACGAGCTCGGCGGCCTGCTGTTCACGTCAGTCGCCGCGTCCGTCGCGCACGAGCTCGAGCAGTTCGCCGCGTGGACCGGCAGCCCAGTGCCGCCTGACGGCGTCGAGCCGGCCACGTGGCACTTCGCGGAGATGGGCCGTGCACTCACCGCCACCCAGTTCCTCGCCAACGTCGACGCGCTGCATGCGTTCGCGCGGCGCATGTGCGCCTGGTGGAACGACTTCGACATCCTCGTCACGCCCACCATGTCCGAAGCGCCACCGCAGGTGGGCGAACTGCGTGGCGCGAGCGTCGAACGCATCGTGCAACTCGTGCCCTACACCGCGCCCTACAACGTCACCGGCCAGCCCGCGTTCGCGTTGCCCATGCACTGGACTGCAGACGAGTTGCCCGTGGGCATCCAGCTGGTGGCGCGCTACGGCGCCGAGGACGTGCTCGTCCGCCTCGCCGCGCAGATCGAAGCGGCGCGGCCCTGGATCCACCGACGCCCACCGGTGTGCGCCTAGCGCGAAGGGGCGGGAGCCTCGACGCTCACGTTGTGGATCCCGGTCGAGCCGCCGGTCGAGTCGAGCACCACGCTCGACGTCAACGTCAGCGGCACCGTCGCCGTCAACGTGGACTTCTCCGACCACCTGGCCGGCCGGCTGCCGTACTTCTTCGTCGCCGTGCTGGCGCTCTCGTTCCTGCTGCTCATGGTGGTGTTCCGGTCGTTGTTGGTGCCGGTGAAGGCGGTGATCATGAACCTGCTGTCGATCGGCGCCGCGTACGGCATCGTCGTCGCCCTCTTCCATGGGGGCTGGTTGAGCGACATCACCCGCGTGTCGCCGGCGCCGATCGAGACGTGGATCCCGATGATGCTGTTCGCGATCACGTTCGGGCTGTCGATGGACTGCGAGGTGTTCCTGCTCTCGCGAGTCCGCGAGGAATGGCATCGCACCGGCGACTCGCGTTCGTCGGTGGCCGACGCCTCGCCGCGACGGCCAAGGTCATCACCGCGGGCGCGGCGATCATGGTGTTCGTGTTCGGCAGCTTCTTGTTCGAGAACGACTGCGTGCTCAAGCTCATGGGTGTCGGCCTGGCCAGCGCGATCCTGCTCGACGCCACCGTCGTCCCCTGGTGGCTGCCCCGCTGGCTCGACAAGGTGTTGCCCAAGATCGACGTCGAAGGCCACAGCAACGAGCCCGAACGCGAGTTGGTCTCGACCAGCTGACACGTCTGCAAGGAGCTGCGCAACATCCGTGAGGGCGTAGCACGTCCGTGCTACACTTGGCTCATGGCCACCACAACAGTCCGGCTCGACGACGAGGACGAAGCGCTGCTCGATCTGCTCGCCCCCGAGTACGGCGGACGCTCCAGCGCCATCCGCCACGCCCTGCGCACCCTCGCCGCCGACCGCCTCCGCCAGGAAGCCCTGAGCTCGTTCGTGGCCGGGTGGGACGCCGAGGAGGGCGCAGTCGATGACGACGACATCGCCGCCATGGCCGAGCGCTACGGGTTGTGATCCTCGACGCCGGATTTCTGATCTCCGTCGACCGCAACGAACGGTCCGCGCACGCGTTCCTCGCCGCGGCCGACCGATCCGGGACCGCGCTGCACACCACGCATCCAGTGGTGGCCCAAGTCTGGCGGGACGGCCCACGCCAGGCCCGTCTGGCTGCGTTCATCAAGGCGATCACCGTGCACCCGTTCGACGATGCTCGCCCCATCGGCCGTCTGCTCGGCCGATCCCGGACCTCCGATGTCGTCGACGCCCACCTGGTCATCAGTGCCGGCAGAATCGGCCACGACATCCTCACCGGCGACCTCGACGACCTCGTCCCGCTCGCCGCGCTGCTCGGCCCGACCGCCCCGACCGTGCTCCCCTGGCCCTGACCGCTATCGCGACCCGAAGGCGTCAGGGGCGGCTCAGCACTCGCCGCCGGGGGTCGGCCGATCGGGCACCGTCGGGTCGATCACCTCGATGTGCACGTGCGGCCAGACCGGACGGGCACCCAGGTCCTCGACCTGCGATTCGAAGGGGAGCACCGTGGCACGGCGTGCGAGCACGGTCACCCCGGCCTCGACCCGCTGGCCGATCCTGACCTGGAAGCCGTCGATGTGGAAGACCTTGACCTGCCAGCCCGGTCGCTCGTCGGGCTCGATGAACACGAGGTCGTCCGAGTACTTGCAGTACAAGCGGTAGGTATTGGCGGAGATGATCCGTCCGGTCACCGGTGAGCGGATCTCGACTGCCGGGTCGACGACGATGTCGGCCGCACCGGCGAGCGTCGTGTCGCGGCCGCGATCCTCGAGGACGTAGGTGCGCAGCACGCCCGCGAGCGCCGTGATGGGCTGCGCGCCGTCGTGGCCCGATTGGTGGAAGCCCACCAGCTCGACCCGGCTCGCGGGGAGGTGCAGCGTGACACCGTTGGCGTTCGCGAACGGCACGTACGCCTGCTCGGCCAGCACCCGGGCGACCGCGGCCGAAGCCGGTGGCGCGGGGGTCGGCACTTGCGCCCGCAGCGTGGTCGGTGGCCGCGCGGTGGTCGTCGTTGCGACCGCTGCGGGCACCGTCGGCGCCACCGTGGTCGTCGCTGGTTCCGCGAGCATGGACGAAGGCCGGTCAGGAATCGTCGCCGTGCTCGACACCGAACGCGGTGCGCTCGCATCGGCCGAGGGGGCCAGGCTCGGCCCGTCGGCTGCGCATGCCGCCGACGCCATTGCGAGCGAGCCGAGCACGCAGAGCGCTCGAGCTCGTGCTCCGAACCGTCGCCGTCGCATGACCCCCGACGCTACCTCCACGACTCGACCACCACGTGCCGCGACGTGGCACGAACGCGCTTCATGCTCGGCGGCCGCACGTCATGCGGAATGACAGCGGGCGTCAAGCGCCGAACGGACGACTCGCCGCCCGACGCCCGGCACACCACTGGTCTCGACACGGTCGACCTCGCCACACGACAGACCGTCCGGGCGATGCTCATGGAGCCGGCCCGCCCCCTCGTCGAGGCGCACGGTGATGACGTTCGGACGGTGGATGCCCTCACCGTGAAATGACTGCGGAGGCGACCGTGGGTCATCCGCGCTCCTCGACTGGGCGACCCGGCGGCAGCTCGATGTGGTCGATCACTTGCTGGCGCAAAAACCCCGCCAACCACCAGGCGTCGGACTCGCCCAACCACCGAAGCAGTTCCTGGCCCAGGTCACCGAGCTCGGCTTGGCGGCGGTCGGTGGGCGCCGCTCCGACTGGCGGACCGCTCGACGCCAGCGAGAACATGTGCTCGAGGCCGAGCATGCGGCGCAGGTCGCGCGCGCTGCGGGCCATCTCGCCGAAACGATGCGCGCCGAGCACGGACGTGAAGCCCTGCTCGACCGCGTCGATGCCGGCGACGTAATCATCGAGCACGGCGCGCCCGCGTCGCGTGGGAACGAACACCACACCGCGTCCGTCACTCGAG
>JBKJKR010000529.1:0-3831 GCA_046597135.1 Acidimicrobiales bacterium
TCATCGCGAAGGCCATCTTCGGCGCTGACGGCGCCAGCAAGGTCGAGTACCAAGAGGCCACCTCGAAGGTCCGCGAGGACGTCGTCAAGGACGGCAAGGTCGACCTGGTCATCGCGACCTACACGATCAACGACGCCCGCAAGCAGATCATCGACTTCGCCGGCCCGTACTACGTCGCCGGCCAGGACATCATGGTGAAGAAGTCGAACACGTCGATCACCGGTGTCGAGTCGTTGGCCGGCAAGAAGGTGTGCACCGTGCAGGGCTCCACGTCGCTCACCAACGTGCAGGCGAAAGCCCCGCAAGCCGACGTGTCGATCACCTTCGACAAGTACTCGCTGTGCGTCGAAGCGTTGAAGGACGGCCGGGTCGAGGGTGTCACCACCGACAACATCATCCTGCTCGGCTTCATCAACGACGACCCCACGAACCTCAAGCTCGTGAACAAGCCGTTCACCACCGAGCCCTACGGCATCGGCGTGAAGAAGGGCGACACCGCGTTCCGCACGTTCGTCAACGACACGCTCGAGAAGGCCTACGCCGACGGCAGTTGGAAGAAGGCCTGGGACGCCACCGCCGGCAAGACCGGTCAGGCCGCGCCGACCCCGCCGCCCGTCAACCGGTACGCGTGAACCGGTAGCTAGCGAACCGTTCAGCCCGTGAGCGTGCTCTTCGACAACATCGATGTCTTCTGGGCAGGCTTACGTACCACCGCGGCCCTGACGGGGCTGTCCTTCATGCTCGCGTTGCTCTTCGGCATCGTGATCGCCGCATGTCGGGTCAGCCCCGTCAGGCCGTTGCGCGTGGCCGCGATGACCTACGTCGAGATCGTCCGCAACATGCCGCTCACCGTGCACATGTTGCTGGCGTTCTTCGGCTGGCCGAAGCTCGGCTTCCGGTACAGCCCGTTCGTCACCGCGGTGATCGTGCTCACCTACTACACGGGCGCATTCGTCGGCGAGACCATCCGTGCCGGCATCAACACCGTCGGCAAGGGCCAGGTCGAGGCGGCACGCTCGATCGGTCTGGGCTTCGGCAAGCAACTCCGATTGGTGGTGCTGCCCCAGGCCCTGCGCTCGGTGGTCGCGCCCCTCGGGTCGTTGCTGTCCGCGCTCGTGCGCAACTCGGCCGTGGCCTACACCATTGCCGTGCTCGACATCATGGGCCGCTCCGACCGGCTCATCACCACCACCGCCAAACCGCTCGAAGTGCTCATCGGCGCGGCGCTCACCTACTACGTGCTCACCATCCCGCTCGCGTTCGGCATCAACGCGGTCGACCGACGGCAACGGATCATCCGATGAGCGACCTCATCCTCGGCGACGACCTCGGCCCGCGTGGCCGACGTCGCGTGCTCGTCGCAACGGTCGTGTCGGTGATCCTCGTGGCGCTCGCCGCGGTGTGGGTGGTGAAGCGCTTCGACGACAAGGGCCAACTCGAGTGGAAGCTCTGGGAGAGCGTGTTCACCGGCTCGACCTTCCGCTTCATGCTCACCGGTCTGCGCAACACGCTCACGGTTTCACTCGTGGCCATGGCGCTCGCGCTCGCCCTCGGCGCCCTCGGTGCGTTCGGTCGCCTCGACAGCAACCGCATCGTGCGTGGCATCTCCATCGTGGTCATCGAGCTGTTCCGCGCGACGCCGCTCGTGTTGTTGATCTACTTCGCGGGCGTCGCGGTGCCGCGTTACGCCTTCGACCTCAGCTCGTACTGGTACCTGGTGATCGCGCTCGCGTTGTACAACGGCTCGGTCATCGCCGAGGTGTTCCGCGCCGGCATCCGCGCGCTCGGCGCCGGGCAGAAGGAAGCCGGTCTGGCCATCGGCCTCACCGAGAAGCAGACGATGCGCCTCGTGCTCTTCCCCCAAGCGGTGCGCACCATGGTGCCCGCCATCATCAACCAGCTCGTCACGCTCTTGAAGGACTCGTCGCTCGGCGCGCTGGTGTTGTTGCCCGCGGTCGACGACCTGTTGCGCCGCGGCCGTCAGATCGGCGAGTTCAACCGCAACCCGCTGCAAGCGCTGCTCGTCACCGGACTCGTCTACGTGCTCATCAACTTCGCGCTGTCGAGCATTGCCCGCCGCATCGAAACGCGGCAATCGCGTCGTCAACTCGCCCGCGCTGAGCGAGTGTGGACCAACGCCCAGCTCGACGCCGCCTGACGCCGGGCCTTGGCGTCTGGGGTCGTGCGCATAGACGATCCGCTATAGGACGCTCGGCGTGAATCCTTCCGCCGGATCTGTCATCCGACGGGCTCGCCAGCGCAGTGGGCTGTCCCAGACCGAGCTCGCGCGCCGGTCAGGAGTGTCGCAGTCGGTCATCAGCGCCTACGAGAGCGACAAGCGCGAACCAGGTATCACCATGCTCGTCAGGCTGGTCGAAGCGACTGGCCAGCAACTGCAACTGGGCCTCGTCGCCGTGCCGGGCGCTCCACGCGGTCTGCCGGATACCCCGATCGGTCGCCGGCTGCGGCGCCGACGCAAGGCGCTGATCGAGGCGGCGGAGCGGCGGGGAGCGAAGAACATCCGGCTGTTCGGGAGCGTGGCGCGTGGTGACGATTCTGAATCGAGTGACGTCGACTTGCTGGTGGATCTTGACGACAGTGTCGGTCTTCTCTCGCTCATCGGCTTGGAACGCGAGTTGGGCGAACTCATCGGACGACGTGTCGATGTGGTCCCCGCAGCAAGCTTGAAGCCGACGCTCGTGCCCAGGGTGCTGGCCGAAGCGATCCCTTTGTGAGACGCGATTCGCATCTCACGCATCGATACTTTGACACCACGCACAGCATCGTTGCCGCGACGATCGCGCATGACCTACCGCCGCTTGTCCTGGCAGTCGAGAGACTGCTGACGTCCATCGAGCCGTGAGGCCTACGCCGTCGCTGGGTCGTCGAGCCCAGTTCAGCGTGCCGGTAGCGGGTAGTTCCCCAGCATGGACAAACGTGTCGTTCGGATCGCGCTGGTCGGTTCCCCCGTCACGTACGCGCTCGCCCTGTTGTTGTTCCTCATGCCGTTCCTCTCGGCGTCGTGCGACGCGCCCGAGGGCTACGGCCGCACCACCACCGGCGGAACCACGTCGTACACCGGCCTCGACCTGGCACTGGGCACCGAGCCCACGGTTGACGACGACCACCTGCGCCCGGTGTCCGAACAAGCCGGCGACGACCTGGGCATGCAGCCCGTGATGCTCGCCGCAGCGATCGGTGTCGTCGTCGCGCTCGCCGCCGCGCTCGTCGCGAAGCGCTACAAGGTCTCGGCCGTCGCCGGCGCCCTCACCGTGGTGGCACTGGTGATCGGGCTGCTGCTGGCCCGGGCGTCGCTCGTGGACAAGCTCGGTGATCAGACCGCGGCGATCCCACCGGGCAAGTCGGCGAGCGACTACGTGGCCGTCGAAGCGGCGTTCTGGCTGACGACGGTGCTCACTGCGCTCGGCGCCGCCATGAGCTTCATCGTGGTGGCACAGTCGCGCACCAGCACGTCGACTCCACCTCAGCCGCATCGGGTGGTCGAGAATACCGTCTGAGGAGCGGTACCCCGACCGTGCCGAGCGAGGAGGTACGCACCGTAGAGGTGCACCACTCAACACTCGAGGTGGGGAGGCACGGCGGCGCACAACGGGCCCGCTACGTTCGGGGCCATGAGAGGCGCGACCCGCATCGTGATTGTGGCCCTGGTGCTGATGCTGGCCACCCTGCTCGCCGCGTGCACCGACGGAAAGGTCCGCGATGAAGCGGGTCAGCAGGCCGACCAACTGCTGGCGCTCGCGGCGGAAGCGAACGACGCGGTCGCCATCGGGAAGCTGCTCGCCGTGGGCGCCGACATCGAGTCGCGCCACA
>JBKJKR010000143.1:0-5031 GCA_046597135.1 Acidimicrobiales bacterium
ACGCGACGCCGCACTCGACGAACGCAAGCGGTTGGGTGGTGCCATGCGCCAGGCCGGCGTGCTCGCAGCAGCCGGATTGGTCGCGCTCGACACGATGATCGACCGGCTCGCGGACGATCACGCACGGGCCGGAGCGCTGCGCGATGCGGTCGAGCGTCGCTGGCCGGGGAGCGCGCGCGACCGCGGAGGCAACGCGACGAACATGGTGGTGTTCCGCCACGAGGCGGCCGACGATCTGCTCGCGTGGCTCGCGGTCCGGGGTGTGCTCGCGGGGACCATCGCGCCGGGGGTCGTGCGCCTGGTCACGCACTGCGACGTCGACGACGCACAGCTCGACCACGCGGTCGCCGTGTTGTCCGATGCGCCCTGACGCGGTCCGGCTGATCGCAGGCACCGCCGCGCGCGGGTACGGGTCAGTCGCGGCGCTTGCCGCCCGCCGACCACTCGCCCATGGCGCGAAGCGTGAGCACCGCGATGATGGCCACGCCGATGGCCGCGCCGACCGCGCCGGCGAACGCGCCGATTCCCTTCTGCGTGCTGCAGCTTCCGGTGCACTGCAGGTCGACGAAGCCGAAGCCGATCAGGCCGCCGCACACGCCGGCGACGATGATGGCCCCGAACGCCAGCAGGCGTGCGCCGAGGGGAGGGGCACCCGAGGGCGGGCCGCTCGGTGAACCGTTGGCGGGACGGGGATCGCTGCTCATCGACCCGGATGCTACGGGGATCGGCGCGCCGACGAGGCATCGGTGCGACCGGCACATCCGTTCGCCGGCACATCGACATGCAGGGGCACTCGGCGCGTTGGCACCTATTCTGGCCATGGTGCGCACACTCGTCGTCCTTCCCACGTTCAACGAAGTCGAGAACATCGACGAGGTGTTGCATCGCACCAAGGCCGCGTTGCCCGATGCCTCGATCCTCGTCGTCGACGACGGCAGCCCGGACGGCACCGCCGATCTGGCCGAGAAGCTCAACGACGAGCTCGGCGACATCACCGTCATGCGTCGCGAGGGCAAGAGCGGTCTCGGTTCGGCGTACCGCGCCGGTTTCCGGTGGGGCATCACCCGCGGCTACGACGCACTCATCGAGATGGACTCCGATCTCTCCCATGATCCGGCCGCGCTGCCCGCCATGGTCCTCGCGCTCGAGACCACCGGTGCCGGTCTCGTGGTCGGCAGTCGCTACGTGCCCGGCGGCGCGATCCCCGATTGGAGCTGGCACCGCAAAGCGTTGTCGAAGTGGGGCAACCGCTACGCCGGTGCCGTGCTCGGGATGCCGGTGCGCGACGCCACGTCGGGGTTCCGGGTGTATCGGGCCGATGTCGTCGACCGTCTCGACCTCGAGGGCGTCCGCGCCGACGGCTATGGCTTCCAGATCGAGATGGCGTACAAGGTCCGCGGGCTCGGCGAGCAGGTCGTCGAGCATCCGATCTCGTTCACCGACCGCGTGCGTGGAACCTCGAAGATGTCCGGCGCCATCGTGGTCGAGGCGCTGTGGCTCGTCACCTGGTGGGCGGTGCGCGACCGCATCCTCCGGCGCAAGAAGCGCTGATCCGACTGCGGCCCGCACGCCCGTCGACCCAGCGGTCGGGCCGCAAATGGGGCGGGTGGCCCATTCGGCTCCGCATCGCAGCTGTCGATACTCGAACCGTGAGCACCTCCCCACCCGCGCTCCTCGTACCACCGGTCCGTCTCGGCCGGCTGCTCGGTGATGCGCGCCGATCGAGCGGCGAATCGCTCGAAGACCTGGCTCGACGGTGCGGGCTGGTGTACGAGCAGGACTTCTTCGCCACGGTCGAAGCCGGCGGCGCGACGCTCGACGAGTCGCTCGTGCGATGGCTGACCGACCTCTACGGCGTCGAGGCGGGCCTGCTCGTGCCGGCGCGGTCGCGTCTGATCATCGACCTCGACGAGGGCCACGTCGCCCTGGGCGAGCGTCGCTTCGCGATCGATGGCGTGGAACCCGACGCCATCCTGACGAACTACCTCGCGCTCGTGTACTCGCTTCGCGGGCTGCCGGTGGGCACGCCCATCCCACTGCGCAACGTCGATCTCACGGTGCTGTCCGACGCTTTGCGCATTCCGTCGCGCGACCTGAGCATGTCGCTCGGTCGCATGATGAGCTCGGACACCGACATGGTGCGCGAGCACGCACGTGGGCTGCACCGTCGGCTCGTGGTGCCCGTGGCGGGCATCCTCGTGGGGCTCACCGCGATCGGCGGGCTCCTCCTCGTGCGCAGCGACACCGCGGGTGCGAACGGCGGCTCCCCGGTCACTTCTGGGCCGGCCCTCGGCGCGGCAGCGCAGGTTCCCGTGGCCATCGGCGACGCCGTGGTCATGGAGCGGTCGTCGACCGCGGACACCGGCGCCTCGCAAACCGTCCGCAACAGCTAGCGGTTCCCGCCGTACGGCGAGCGGTTCGGCCGCGCGACGGCAAGACTGCGGCGATGCGCAACTGGTCGGTCGTCAGCGGAATCATCGAGCGCGACGGCGCGCTGCTGCTCGTCGCCAACCAGCGACGCAACGGCGCGATCGATTGGAGCCCACCCGGCGGCGTGATCGAGGAGGGCGAGCACGAGGTCGAGGCGCTCACGCGCGAGGTGGCCGAGGAGACCGGGCTCGTCGTCGACGAGTGGGTCGGCCCGGTCTATGAGGTCACCGTCGACCTGGGCCCCAACGGCGGTCACCTGCGCGTCATCGTGTACCGGGCGGTTGCTCATCGCGGCGAGTTCGTGTTCGACGACCCCGACGGCATCGTCTTCGACGCCGGGTTCCACCCATCCGATGCCTGCCGGGCCTACCTCCACGACGCGCCGCACTGGGTGGCCGAGCCGCTGCGCGACTGGCTCAGCGAACCCTGGCTCGAGCATCGCCGCTATGACTATCGGGTCATTCGCGGCAGCACGCTCGCCGGCCTCGAGGTCGAGAGGCTCTGACGGTGTCGCCCGCCGGTGCGCCGTCGCCCGTGGCCGCGCCGGGCATCGTCCACGTCGACATGGACGCGTTCTTCGTGTCCGTCGAGTTGCTGCGCGACCCGAACCTTCGCGGCCGGCCGGTGGTGGTCGGTGGTCGGGGCGCCCGCGGCGTGGTGGCCGCCGCGTCCTACGAGGCGCGGTCCTACGGCGCCCACTCGGCGATGCCATCGGTCCGGGCTCAACGGCTGTGTCCACACGCGGTGTTCCTGGCCGGCGACCACGCGCTCTACGGCGAGGTATCGGCGAGGGTCATGGCGATCTTCAACTCGTTCACGCCGCTCGTCGAGCCCTTGTCGCTCGACGAGGCGTTCCTCGACGTGCGGGGCGCTCGACGGTTGCTCGGCGACGCGGTCTCGATCGGCCATGCCATACGGGCCCGCGTGCTCGACGAGGAAGGCCTGGTGTGCTCGGTCGGCGTCGCGCCCAACAAGTTCCTGGCCAAGCTCGCCTCGGAGGCGGCCAAGCCGACGCCGACCCAGAAGGGACCGAAGCCCGGACGCGGGGTGGTCGTGATCGAGCCAGGTCACGAGCTCGAGTTTCTGCACCCGTTGCCGGTACAGGCACTGTGGGGCGTGGGGCCCGCCACGCTGGCCAAGCTCGAACGGCTCGGCGTGGCGACGGTGCGCGACCTGGCTGCGGTGCCGCTGCCCGGGCTGTGCGCGGCGGTCGGTGACTCGCACGGGCGACACCTGCACCAGCTCGCGCAGGGCATCGACCCGCGGCCGGTGGTGAGCGACCAGCGGGCGAAGTCCATCGGCCACGAGGAGACCTACCCGACCGACCACCATGACCGCGCTACGATCGAACCCGAGCTCGTGCGCATGGCCGACGCCGTCGCCTCCCGCCTGCGCCGCAGTGGGGTTGCGGCGCGCACCGTGACCTTGAAGATCCGGTTCCACGATTTCACGACCATCACCCGAGCGGTCACGTTGCCCGAACCCGTCGACTCGGCGCCGCTCCTCGCGCGGGCGGCCAAGGCCCTGCTGGCCGCGATCGACCCGAGCCCGGGGGTCCGACTCGTCGGGCTGAGCACGAGCGGGCTCACCGACGATCCGGTGCGGCAGCTGCAGCTCACCGACACCGGCGACGCCCATTGGCCCGAGGTCGACGAGGCGATCGACGCGATACGAGCCCGGTTCGGTGATCGGGCCATCGGCCCCGCAGTGTTGAGCGGGCGCGAGGGGTTGCGGCTCAAACGACGCGGTGAACAGCAATGGGGCCCCGACGCGCCCGATCGTCGGCCGTGACGGGCCGCGCCTCGCACGCCGATCCTGACCTCGCGCCATCCGCGGTCAATCGGACGGCCCGAGACCGCGCGTTGTGACTGCCGGTTCCGTGTGCGACAATCTGCAGCGCAGGTGCAGGTTGTGGAGGACGCCATGCCGCTTTCCGAGGACGAGCAACGCATCCTCAGCGAGATCGAGCAGCGACTCTACGAGTCCGACCCCCGACTCGCCCGAGAGGTGCGATCGACGACGGTTTACACGCCGGCCTTCCGCGGGCTGCGTTGGGCCGCGCTCGGGTTCGTGGTCGGTGTCGTGTTCATGATCGCCACCTTGTCGGTGTCGTTCGTGCTCGCCTTCGTCGGCTTCCTCGTGATGTTGGCGTCGGCCTTGGCCTTCGAGCGCAGCTTGCGGCGGCTCGGCCGGGTGGGCATCCAACAGATCACGCAGCGCCGCACCAGCAGCGGCGTGCGCGCCTACTTCGGCGGCACCGGGCAGCGCATGCGCGAGCGCTTCCGCAACGACGACCAACCGCCGCCGCCTCCGACCTGACCGCCCGGTCAGCGTGAGGTGACGGTCGCCCCGGGGAAGAGGGGTCGAGGGTCGAGCGCAGCCCGCAGACGGCGCCGCAGGCTGACGTGGTGGGTCACCGTCGAGCGGATGGTGGACGATGCGGATTCGGCGCGGGCGATTGTGTCGGCGTCGGGATCCGCGGGGGAGTACCGGGCTTCGGTCGTGATGCCGGCCAAGGTGGTGAACGGCTCGCGCGCCGCTTCCGGGGCCGAGGCCGCGGCAGCTGCGGCTACCTCGGTCGGCGTGGCCGAGGCGTTGACC
>JBKJKR010000407.1:0-2923 GCA_046597135.1 Acidimicrobiales bacterium
CTCGGTCGCTTCATCATCGACGGGTTCGCGCTCCAGGACTATCCGCAGGTGTTCGGAGGCGCACTGCTCGTCGCCTTCGTGGCCATCGTGTGCGATCGGGCACTCGTCCTGATCGAGGGCCGCCTGCGGGTCGGCCCGGGCGCACCCTGGCGACTGGGCTATCGGCGTTCCGGGTAGGTTGCCTTGGCTGAAACAACGACCAACGAACAGAGGATTCAACGATGCGCAGACGAACCTTGCTTGGCGCGGGAGTCGCGGTGGTTCTCGCCCTCGGCGCAGCAGCATGCGGAGACGACGGCGACTCCACCGCGAGCACCGGCTCAACGGGAGCCGCAACCGCGTCGACCGGCAGCGGCGCGACGGCTGCGGCGGGTGCGGCGACCCTCAACTTCAAGGCGCTCGACGCCGGCGGTCCGCTCACCAAGGCTGCGCTCACCAAGGGCGACATCCAGGTCGCGCTGGTGTTCACCTCCGATGCCGACATCGCGGTGAACAAGTGGGTGCTGCTCACCGACGACAAGTCACTGCAACCGTCGGAGAACCTCATCCCGGCCATTCGCAAGGCGGTCGATGCCCAACCGCTGCGCGACGCGTTGGGCTCGGTGTCGAAGCCGCTGACCACCGCGGAGCTCACCGAGATGAACCGCCAACAGAGCCAGGACAAGTCCGACTCGTCGGCCATCGCCAAAGCATGGCTGGCGAAGAACAAGCTCGTTCCCTACGCCGGCACCAAGCTCACGGGTTCGTTCAAGGTGGGCTCGACCAACTTCGGTGAGCAGGAGATCGTAGCCGAGCTCTACGCACAGGTTCTCGAGTCGGCCGGCGCCAAGGTCGAGCGCAAGTTCAAGCTCGGCAGCCGCGAGGTGGTGGCGCCGGCGCTCGAAAAGGGTGACATCGATCTGTATCCCGAGTACGTCGGGTCCTACACGAGCTTCCTCAACAAGGACGCCATGGTGCCCACCGACGTCACGGCCGCAGTCACCCAGCTGGCGACCCTCGCTGCAGCCAAGGGCGTCGTCCTCGGGGCACCTGCCCCGGCCGAGGACAAGAACGGCTTCGTGGTCACGGCCGCCACCGCGGCCAAGTACAAGCTCGCCAAGACGTCGGACCTCGCGACGGTCACCGACACGCTCACCCTTGGTGGTCCGTCGGAATGTCCGCAGCGTCCCTACTGCGGCGCCGGCCTCACCAAGGTGTACGGCCTCACCATCAAGTCGTAACCCGGTCTTTGCGCCGGATCGCCTGCCACGCCGCACGGAGCGTGGCAGGCGATCCGGTGCGCAGCACGTTGCGCTCGTAGACGACCGCCGCGATGCGCAGCACCAAGGCGATCAACGCCACGACCAACACCAGCGCCAAAGCGATCTCCCATGCCGGGGGTGAGCCTGCCGCGATGCGCACCGGCATCACCATGGGTGAGCTGAACGGCACGAGCGATGCCACGCGCGCCAGCGTCGAGTCCGGGTTCGCGACCGCCGCGAAGCCGACGAAGTAGGACGCGAGCAGCGGGATGGTCGCCGGGGTCACCACCGATTGCGCATCCTCTTGGCGTGATACCAGTGAGCCGAGCCCGGCGAAGATCGTCGCGTAGAGCGCAAAGCCGAGGACGAACCAGACCACGAACCAGACGATCGCCGCGGCCGGCACACGTGGCGCGTCGACGGAACGTACGAGCAACGTGGCGATCAGCGCGGACGCCGCAACGAGGGTCACCTGGACCAGGCCCACGGCACCGATGCCGACCACCTTGCCGGCGAGCAGCGCACGTGGGCGGACATGCCCGAGCAGCACCTCGACGATGCGCGACGACTTCTCCTCGACCACACCCATGAGCACCGCGGCGCCGTGGATCTGGACCGAGAGGAACAACAGGATCAAACCTGCCGCGGCAGTGCCGGCGCGCACACCCGCATCGGCGTCGACGGATTCGAGCGTCGTGCTGGTGAATGCGACCGGCGCGACCATGGCCGCAACCTGCTGGGCGCTCAGACCGAGGCTCGCGGCACGCTGATCGCGCACCACCGATTGCATCGACGCCTGGATGACGGCCTGCTCGACGTTGTCGACCTTCTTGCGCCACACCGCCACGACGCCGTCGATGACCACGTCGGCGGAACCGTCACGCAGCGCCGCGTTCGCGTCGGCGCGGTTCGCGACAGTGAAGGTGCGGACGTCGAGCTCGAGTGCGTCGCCGAACTGGGGGAGCACGACCTGCATGGCGGCCGCGCCCGGTACATCGTCGGACGACGCTGCAGTGTCGACGAGTGCGATGCGTGACCGCTCTCGCTCGTCCTCGTGGAAGACCGCGCTCAGCACGACGCCCGCGACCGCGAACGCGATGAGCAGGACAGAGCTGACGACGAACGCCTTCGAGCGCATGCGCTGCTTGATCTCGCGTCCCGCGACGAGCTGCCACGAACGGGTGCTCGAGAAGGTCCGGGCGCTCATGGACGTGACCCCCGTCGAGAGACTGCCTCGAGAAACGCTTCACTGAGTGGCGGGGGCTCGACGGAGAACGAGCGGAGTGCGAGACCCGGGCCGATGGCACGCAGGACATCCGCCGGGTCCATCTCGCGCGGCACCCGGGCGCGGTAGCGCCGCGGGCCGCTCTCGATCACGTCGGCGTCGGCGATGTGCGGTGGCCAGGCGGCGTCGTCGTCGGCCTCGCGCTCGAGCTCGATGCGGACGGTGCGCCGTGGTGAAGCGGCACGCAGCTCGCCGACCGTGCCGGTCGCTACGGGGCGGCCCTGGTCGACGATGACGACGTCGTCGCACAACCCCTCGACCAGGTCGAGCTGATGGCTCGAGAAGAGCACTGACGTTCCCGCCGCTGACTGTTCGGCGATGATGCTGCTCATCGTGGCCACGGCCAGCGGGTCGAGCCCGGAGAACGGCTCGTCGAGCACCAGCAGCCGGGGCTCGT
>JBKJKR010000415.1:0-4613 GCA_046597135.1 Acidimicrobiales bacterium
TCGGCGCATCCAGGACATCATCCGCCCGGGCGACACCGTGGCGCGCATCGGCGGCGACGAGTTCGTGGTCGTCATCAACGGCATGGTGCGGCGCGGCGACGCAGTACTCGCAGCTCGTCGGTTGCGGCGCGCGATCGCCAAGCCCATCAAGCTCGGCTCCGACACCACGGTCGTCACCACGAGCCTCGGCATCGCCGTCGCCGAAGGTCACGAATCGCCCGAGGATCTGCTACGCGACAGTGACACTGCGCTGTACCGGGCGAAGGACCAGGGCCGCGACCGCGCCGACATGTTCGACGACAACCTGCGCGACCAGGCCGTGCGGCGCCACAGCGTCGAGCAGCACCTGCGCCGTGCGCTCGACGAGCGTCTCGTCGAAGTGCTCTACCAACCCATCGTCGACCTGAGGACCGATGCGATCACCGGCGCCGAGGCACTCGTGCGCCTGCGCGAGCTCGACGGTTCGCTCATGCCGCCCAGCGAGTTCATCGACATCGCCGAGGACACCGGGCTCATCATCCGCCTGGGGGCCCAGGTGCTGGCTCTGGCTTCGCGACGCGCCGCGTCGTGGGTGTCGCGCTACAGCGGCCAGTCACTGCACGTCGCGGTCAACGTGTCGGCCCGGCAGATGGCCGACAGCTCCTTCGCCCAGCAGGTCGCGTCCGAGCTCGCCAGCACCGGTCTGCCGGCCGAGCTGCTCAGCCTCGAGCTCACCGAGAGCGCCCTCATCGAGGGCAACCCCACCACCGAGAAGACCCTCAACCAGCTCACCGCACTCGGCATCCAGCTGGGCCTCGACGACTTCGGCACCGGGTTCTCCTCGCTCGCGTACCTCAAGCGCTTCCCCATCGACTTCGTCAAGATCGACCGCACGTTCACCGACGGGCTCGGCACCGACGACAACGACACCGCCATCGTCAAGGCCACCATCGCGTTATCCCACAGCCTCGGGCTGCGCGTCGTCGCTGAAGGGGTCGAGACGGTCGCCCAGCGCGATCTGCTGAAGGAGCTCGGCTGCGACTTCGGCCAGGGCTACCTGTTCGCCCGTCCGCTCGACGCCATGGCCATCGAAGCGATGCTCAACGACCAGCGGTTGCCGGGTTAGACGCCGAGCTCTGCGGCCAGTGCCCTGAACGCGCGGCCACGATGCGAGACGGCGTTCTTCTCGTGGGCGCTCATCTCGGCGAACGAACGACCGTCGCCGTCGACGGGCACGAACACCGGGTCGTAGCCGAAGCCTGCGCCACCGCGCGGTTCGGACGCGATGTGGCCTTCCACCGTGCCGACCGCGACCGTCTCGTGACCATCAGGCCACCGCACCAGCGCGACCGTGCGAAAGCGTGCGGTCCGCGCCGGGTGGGACACGTCGCGCAACGCGTCGAGCAGCTTCGCGACGTTGGCCCGATCGTCGGCGTCGTCGCCCGCGAAGCGCGCCGAACGCACGCCGGGTGCGCCGTCGAGCGCATCGACCTCGAGCCCCGTGTCGTCGGCGACCGCCGCCACGCCGGTGGCCGTGCACAACGCGACCGCCTTGAGCCTTGCGTTGCCCTCGAGGGTGTCGGCGTCCTCGACCACGTCGGCGACATCCGGCGGGCGAGCCAACAGCTCGACCGCCTCACCGAGGACCGCAGCGATCTCGGTGAGCTTGTGCGGGTTGGCCGTGGCGCTCACGAGGCGGATGCCCGCCGGGTCGCTCACCGCGACGCAGGGCGACGCGGCAGATCCATCGCCATCATCTCGCGCTGCAGCACGATGAGCTCGGTGATGCCCTTCTCGGCGAGGCCGAGCATCGAGTCGAGCTCGGACCGACTGAACGCCTTGCCCTCCGCGGTGCCCTGCACCTCGACGAAGCGACCCGCCGCCGTCATGACGACGTTCATGACGACCTCGGCGCGCGAGTCCTCGATGTAGGGAAGGTCGAGCACGGGCACGCCGTCGACCACGCCGACCGACACCGCAGCACACGGTTCGGTGAGCGGGCTCTTCTTGAGCTTGCCCTCCTGCACCAGCCGAGCACAGGCGTCGTGCAACGCGAGGAACGCGCCGGTGATCGACGCCGTGCGCGTGCCGCCGTCGGCCTGCAGCACGTCGCAGTCGACGGCGATCAGCCGCTCGCCGAGCGCCTTCATGTCGCACACGCTGCGCAACGACCGGCCGATGAGCCGCTGGATCTCCTGGGAACGACCGGACACCTTGCGCTGCACGCGTTCAGGGCTCGAGCCGGGCAGCATCGCGTACTCGGCGGTGACCCAGCCGGTGCCGCGACCGCGCATCCAACGCGGCACCTCGTCGTCGACCGCGGCGGTGCACAGCACCCGGGTGCGGCCGAAGCTCACGAGCACCGAACCGGGCGTCATCTCGGTGTAGTCACGCTCGAAGGAGATGGGACGAAGCTCGTCGGGTAGACGTCCGTCGGGTCGCATGAATGGCCTCGCTCTGTGGGTGAGGTGTCAGCTTGCCGCTTCGAACGCGCCGACGTCGGGTTGGCCTCGGCGGGTCTTGCCCTGCTGATCTGTAGTGGGCGCCGTGTCCCCGACACCGGCGTCGATGGCCGGGCTTCCCGCGAGCAACGAGAAGTTGCCGGTCTCCGGCTGAGCGAGACCGACGTTTGCCGCTGCCCGGTCAGCATCGTTCGGCGCCTTGCCATCGGTCTGGTAGAGGTTCGAGTCGAACTTGATCCCTTCGGCCTCGTACGAGAACGAGGCTTTGCGATTCGCGCGCGCAACCACCAAGTTGTTCCGGAAGACCACATCGTGGGCGGTAACGGCGGAAAGCTCGCCGCCTTCCTCCTTCAGCTTCGCCGTCTGCATGTTGTTGTACAGCGTGTTGTTGACTGCGACGACGTTCCGTGACTTGTAGACATGGATGCCGCGCCCACCGTTGTTCGCGCAGACGTTGTTGGCGATGTAGGTGCGCCCGACGTACTTGTTGGTGTCGCCCGTGTCGATGATGATGCAGTTGCCATCCGTGACGGTGCTCCCTCCGACGGGCGGCGTGATGTTCTCGGTGCCGAACACGACGTTGCCGATGATGCGCATCGAGTATCCGTCTGCATCCGCACCACCGCCGGTGTTGGTCGAGTCGAACAGCGAAATGCCCGAGGTCTGGAACGGGTTCCACTTCCCCATACCTGCGACGTAGTTCCCGATCACATTGATGTGGTTCGATCGGATCGACCCGATGCCGCCGCCCCCGCCGTCGTGCACGTAGCTGCCCTCGACCGTCACGTGGTGCGAGTCGACGATCTCTATGCCGGAGGTGGGCTTCTTGTCCGTGTTGGCGGTGCCGATCGTCTCGAGACCACGCAGAACGATGAACGAAGACTTCTCGACTGCGACGGTCTTCCATTCACCACCCGTCAACTTGGGTTTCTCGGCGGACGCTGCCGCGATGGTGATCGGCTTCGCGGCGGTCCCATTGAGGTCCTTGATCCGCAGGCCCGCATCTCCGTCGTCTTCCTTGTACTCGCCAGGTCGAATCAGGAGCGTGTCGCCGGCCTTCAGCTTGTCGACCCCGTGGGAGATCGTCTTGAAGGGCTCGGCACTCGTTCCCTGGTTGGAGTTTTTGCCCCGACTGTCGACGTAGTAGGTAGCTCCGGTCGGGGCCAACGTCGTGGTCGTGGACAACGACTTCGGCACCGGTGGGGCCTGGATCGCCGAGTCGAGCTCGCTCGCGTCGAGCGATGCTGGACCGTACGAAGTGTCGTCCGACCCGCCCGAGCAAGCGGCGAGAAGCAGGGTGGCGAGAAACAGGGTGGCGACGGGCTTGCGTGTACGAACCATGGCGAGAGGGTAGGCGCCGGCGGCTGGTCGCTGCGCGCGGTCGTTTTACCCCACGCACGTCACATCGGTGGTAGAGGTGGGCGGCGCCCACGTCGGGTCAGAAGTAGATGATCTTCTCGGCGCGCTTGACGACGACGTCGAGATCGTCGGTCCAGGCGCCGGTCGAGAGGTACTTCCAGCCACCGTCGCACACCACGAACACGATGACGCCTTCGTCGATGCGCTCGGCGACGCGGGCTGCTCCGGCGAGCGCGGCGCCCGAGGAGATGCCGGAGAAGATGCCGCACTCGGCCACGAGGCGCCGGGTCCACTCGAGCGATTCGCGGGGGCGCACGATGCGCTTGCCGTCGAGCAGCTCTAGGCCGCCCCACTTCTCGAACACCGGCGGGATGTAGCCGTCGTCGAGGCTGCGCAGGCCTTCGACCCGCTCGCCGATGGGCGGCTCGACGGCGTACACCAGCACCGACGGGTTCTGCTCTTTGAGATACCGGCCTACGCCCATGAGCGTGCCGCTGGTGCCCAGGCCCGCCACGAAGTGCGTGATGTCGGGGACGTCACGGAAGATCTCGGGGCCGGTGCCTTCGTAGTGCGCCCGGGGGTTGGCCTCGTTCGCGTACTGGTAGAGGAACGCCCACTCGGGGTGCTCCATCGCCAGGTCCTGGGCGCGGCGCACCGCGCCGTTCGACCCCTCGTCGCCGGGCGACAGGATGATCTCCGCGCCGTAGATCTCGAGCAATTGGCGCCGTTCGATCGAGACGTTCTCGGGGAGCACGATCTTGATGGGGTAGCCACGCAACCGGGCGATCATCGCCAAGGCGATGCCGGTGTTGC
>JBKJKR010000085.1:0-4342 GCA_046597135.1 Acidimicrobiales bacterium
GTGTTCGCCAGCAACGAGATCCACGCGAAGGCCCGGATGACGTGGAGCTGATCCTCGATGGAGGCCGCCAGCAGGTCGGGCACGATCTCGGCGACCCGGGCGCGGCCTTCACGACGCTCTCGCACGGCGACCTGGCGGACCCGCTCGATCAACTCGAAGACCGCGTGGCCACTCTCCGTGCGCACCACATCGCCCAGCAACCGACCGAGCAGACGGATGTCGTCACCGACGGCGGAACTGTGCTCGGGAGGCCCCATTTGCACACCGTACGACGCCATGGAACGTTTAGGTTTCGGTCGTGTGAACGGGCCGCCAACATCACGTTCGCGAGCTCATGACCCATCCGGCCGGTCCCGAGCAGAGAGCGCCCTCGTCGGTCCGCCGACGATGATTGGAACCGCGACTCGCGGGGTAGCAAGTGGCCATGTTGAGCCATCGTCTTGCGCGACCCCTGCTTGCCGGAACCTTCATCGTGGGCGGGCTCGACGCCTTCCTCCATCCCGACAGCAAGATCGGCAAAGCCGAGTCGGTCACCACACCGCTGACCAAGGCGCTCGGTCTCCCCGAGGACTCACGGGCACTGGTGCGGGCCAACGGCGGCATGCAGATCGGCGCCGGCGTGCTCCTCGCGATGGGCGTGCTGCCCCGCTCGATGGCCGCCAGCCTGGCGCTCTCGCTCGTGCCGACCACGCTCGCCGGGCACGCGTTTTGGAACGAGACCGAGCCCACGAAGCGATCGGCCCAGCGCCTGCAGTTCCTGAAGAACGCGTCGATGCTCGGCGGGCTCATCTACGCCGCGACCGACACCGACGGTCGACCCTCAGTGAGCTGGCGGGCGCACCGCGCGTTCGGTCATCTGGCCAAGAAGATCGACAGCGCTGCGTCGAGCGCGAGCGATACCGCGGCGCGCGCCGCACATGCACTGCCGCTCCCCCAGGGCTGACGCAACGTCGTTACGGTTGCCGCCCGATGAACGCCAGCAACCTCGTCTGAGCGTCGGCGGTGGGTGGCACGGCGACGCGCGGCCCGTAGTGCCCGCTTTGTCGGAGCATCTCGTCCATGGGCTCGATGGCCGCCAGGAGCGAGGCGACCTCGTGCGGGTCGAGCGTCTCGTCGAGACCCGTGGCGCGGGCGAGGTCCCACGTGTGGACGAAGACGTCGTTGATCATGATCATCGACACCGCCTCCTCGAGCGGCATCGTCCCGATCTTCTCGTGGAAGAACTCGCGCGACGCCTGTGCTGGATCGTCGAGCACCCGCTGCAGTCCGTCGCTCATGGTCCGCCAGGCGCCGGCCGGATCGTCCACGACCGACGGGCCGCGAGGCAGTTCGATCGCCGCGCAGTCCTGGAGCATCCCGGACATCCACTCGATCATGTGCGCCACGATGTCGCGAGCGACCCAGCCGTCGCACGGGGACGCGTTGTCCCATGCGGTCGGCGGTACCGCGTCGGCCCGCCACGTGAACGCGGCGGCCACTCCTCGGTAGCGCTCGGCGATGTCGCTCATCGAGCGGTAACGGTAGTGATCGGGGCTCAGCCGCGCTGGCGCCACGCACGCTCGAACGGTAGACGCCACCCGAATGGCGCCACGAGGTTGTGCATCGCCCGAGGCCCCCACGAGCCCCGCTTGTACAACTGCACCTCGGGTGGCGACGCCAGCAGCGGTTGGGCCACCTCCCACAACCGTTCGATGCCTTCGGCGCTCGTGAACAGCGTGCGGTCGCCGCTCATCGCGTCGAGGATCAGTCGTTCATAGGCCTCGAGCACGTCGGCCTCGGTGTCGGTCTCCTGCAGGGCGAACTGCATGCTGACCTTGTCGAGCACCATGCCCGGCCCCGGCCGCTTGCCGTAGAACGACAACGACAGCTTGGACGACTCGGCGAGATCGAAGGTGAGGTGGTCGGGGCCGTGCGCCCCGACGCCCGACTGAGCGGGGAACATGCTCTTCGGGGGTTCGAGGAACGCGATCGACACGATGCGGGCTCCCTCGGCCATCTGCTTGCCCGTGCGGAGGAAGAAGGGCACGCCGGCCCATCGCCAGTTGTCGATCTCGCAGCGCAGCGCGATGAACGTGTCGGTCTGCGAGTCCGGGTCGACGCCGTCGATGTCGCAGTAGCCCTCGTACTGGCCGCGCACCACGTGCTCGACGTTGATCGGCCGCATGGAACGGAAGACCTTGTTCTTCTCCTCGTTGATCGCCCGCGGCTCGAGCGCGGTGGGCGGCTCCATGGCCACGAACGCGAGGATCTGGAACAGGTGCGTCACGACCATGTCGCGGAACGCTCCGGCCGATTCGTAGAAGCCGGCGCGTGTGCCCACCGAGAGCGTCTCGGGAACATCGATCTGGATGTGCGAGATGTGCTGACGGTTCCAGATGGGCTCGAAGAGACCGTTGGCGAACCGGAACGCGAGGATGTTCTGGGCCGCCTCCTTGCCGAGGAAGTGATCGATTCGGAACACCTGGTCCTCGCGAAAGACCTCGTGCACTGCGGCATTCAGCTGCTGCGAGCTTGCGAGGTCGGTACCGAACGGCTTCTCCATGATGACGCGGGCCCGGTCGGCGAGACCCGCCTCGCCGAGCATGCTCACCACGGCGCGCGCGGCGATCGGCGGCACGCTGACGTAGTGCAGCCGCCGCACGTCGTCGCCCAGCTCCGACTCCGCGGCGATGACCTCGCGAGCGAGCGCGGCCGGCCCGGCGGACTGGGGGACGTACCGGATGGTGCTGCTGAACGCCGTCCACTCGTCCTCGCACATGCCGGCGCGGGAGAACTCCTCGCACGCGGCACGCGCGATCGCCCGGAATCCGTCGTGGTCGAGCTCCTCGAGCGACGAACCGACGATGCGACACGCCGGCAGGAGCCCGGCCTGCGACAGGTGCAGCAGGCCCGGTATCAGCTTGCGCTTCGCCAGGTCGCCGGCCGCGCCGAACAGGACGATCACGTGCGGAGGGACGGGCTTCATGCGCCCCAGGCTCGCGTCGGTCGGGTTCTCGAGGTTCGTGGGCGCCGAAGCAGTGGGTTGAGTGGTCACGGAGCACCTCCGCGCTCACTCTTTCGCGAACCGCAGTGCCGGCGGTCGCTGATCCCGTGAACAGTTGTGGAAACTTTCGGCGTCAGGTGAAGACGTAGTCGTCGGGGTCGAGCGACTTGGTCCAACCCCAATACTGCGGGATCGGCCACGGTGACAGGGTGAAGATGCGCCCGTCGGGGTTCTTGTAGTGCGAGTGCTTCACCGACCAGTGGGCCCAGACCATCTGCGCGATCTCGCTCTGATACCGATGACTGTAGGCATCGTGCACATCGGGCTTGGGTTCGAGCGTGTGATGACCGTGCGCGAGCAGTTCGTGCAGCGCATCCATCACGTAGCTCATCTGGCATTCGGATTGGAAGATCAGGCTGCCGCCGTGGGCGAGGTTCGTCCCCGGCCCGTAGAGGCAGAACAAATTGGGGAAGTTCGGAACGGTGATGCCGAGATACGCCGTGGGCTCGTCGCCCCACTGCTCGCGCAGCACCACGCCTCGGCGGCCGGTGATGGTCATGGGCCAGAGGTAGTCGTTGTGCCGGAATCCGGTCGCGTAGCAGATGATGTCGGCCGGGTGGAACGTGCCGTCGACGGTGACGATGCCGTCCTCGACGATGCGCTCGATGCCGGTGCGCACGAGCTCGACGTTGGGCTTGGTCAGACACGCGAGCCACGAGCCGTTGTCCTGGAGCATGCGCTTGGCCGTGACCGGATAGTTCGGGATCACCTTCGGCACGAGGTCCTGGCGGTCACCCAGCTGATCGATCATCCACTGCGAGAAGATGCCGCGCGTCATGAGGTTGCGCTCGTTGATGGCGAGGCCGTCGGAGTCGTCGAAGTCGGGGTCGATGCGCGAGTTCTCGATGGTCAGACCGGCGCCCGGGTAGAACGTGAGGAACCGGAACCAGCGACCGTAGAACGGGAGGTGGCGCATGGCCCAGCGATCGCCGTCGGGCACCTGTCGGTGGTAGTTCGCGTTCGGGAACACCCATTGCGCAGTGCGTTGGAACACGGTGAGCGTGTCGACCTCGTCGGCCACCGTGGGTGCGATCTGGAACCCGCTCGCGCCGGCGCCGATGAGCGCGAGCTTCTTGCCCCGATGGTCGACCGAGTGATCCCAGCGCGCCGAGTGGAACGACGGACCGGCAAAGGTCTCGGCACCCTCGAGCGCAGGCAGGTTCGGCTGGTTGAGCGCACCCACCGCGCTGATCACCGCAAGCGCGTCGAGCACCGAGGCGGTGCCGTCGGCGTTGCGCAGGTGCACCGACCACCGGCCGGTGGCGTCGTCGAAGTGCGCGGCGGTGACCTCGGTTTCGA
>JBKJKR010000102.1:0-2730 GCA_046597135.1 Acidimicrobiales bacterium
GCGACGGGACCACCATGTAGAACTGGTAAGCGGGGAACCCGGCGTACCAGTCGGGGGTCCAGCCGGAGAGGCGACCCTTGGTCAGCAGGTGGTCGCGCAGGTACGCCGGCGCCCACACGTGTGCACCCATGTCGCCACCGGTTGGCGTGGTGTCCGCGAGGATCAGGCGCGGGTGCAGCACCGACAGGATCCAGGCCATGGACACGCCGACCACGAGGAGACTGATCCACGTCTCGGGGCGCGTGAGGATGATCCTGTCGGACAGGCGCTCGAACATGCCCGGCGGGCGGGTGGTCGAGGCGGCGGACGACCGCGGCCGCAGCGGCAGCTCGTCGACCGGCGGCCCGGGGTGACCGGGAAAGGGCTCGGCACCGATGAGGGGATCGGCAACCGCCGGCGGCTCGTTCATGTCGGCGTCCATCGTTGCAGCTCCACCGGGCCCGGTGGCGGCACCGGGCCGTGGATTCAGCGCCGGGCGGCGTTGGCCCGTCGCTCGTCGCTGATCTCCGCGAGTACGCCGGTGAGCGCCATCCGCTCGAGACGATCGGTGGGGTCACCGGAATACCAACCCCGATAGTCACATCGCGAGCACGATCGCATCGTGCGGCGCTCCCCGCTGATCGTGATCGAGATGGAGACGAGGGTGTTGGGACAGCAGGGGCACTTCGAGACGGACATCGTGGGGTGGACCTCCCGGATTGGACCGGGGATCCATCGACGTTCCTGGAGCACTCTGAAGGGGTTCACCACGATAAGTGGCATTTTCTGACACTTTGCGTGAGATCAGCTTTGGGCCTTGTCGAGCAGCAGGACCACCACCGTGGTCGCGTTGAAACCGACGTGGGTGAAGATCGACAGGCCGAGCCGCCCGGTGCGGTAGGCGAGCCAGCCCACGAACGCCCCGAACACCGCCAGGGCCGGGAACTGGACCAGCTGGAAGTGCGACAGTCCGAACAGGGTCGCGGTGAGCCCGATAGCCACCACCGGCCCCACACCGCGCAGGATCGACCGCTGGACGAGACCCCGGTAGAAGAGCTCCTCGAAGAAGGGTGCCGCCACGGCCACGACGACCACGAAGAGCACGATCCCCCACCAACTCGAGTCCTTGGCCTTGTCGGCCAGTTCACGGGCGGGCTTCTCGTAGTCGTCGAACGACGAACCCGTGAGCTTGATGACCGGCCAGGAGACGGCGTAGTTCACGAAGTACTGCGCCGCGACACCGAGCGCCAGGCCGATCGGCACGTCGCGCGCCTCGACCACCAGGCCGAAGTCGGTGCGGAGCGATCGCGAACCTCGCAGGTACGTCGCCAGCAGGACTGCACCCCCGAAGCCGATCCAGAGCGGGATCTGCAGCAGTGCCACGGCCCACATGGGCGCATCATCGGTGGTGTCCCAGCCGCCGAGCACGAGGATGATGCTGCCGATGACGCCCGACAGCACGACCGCGGCGACGAAACCACCCACCGCGTCCGGGACGCCCCACCGGGTTGTCGAAACAGTCGGAGCGGTGCGCACGGCGCAAACCTAGCGACCGGGGGACCCGGGCCCGCGAGCGGCCGCCTGCCTCAACCGGCGCGTGCGGTGACGTGCGCCCGTCGGTCCTCGAGGCGCCAGCCGTTGGGCGGCGAAAGACGATCGGCGTGGCGGGCACACAAGTCGTGGGTCGCGAGATGGCGCTCCGCGTGCACCGGTTCGAGCCAAACCGATCGATCGGCGTAGTCGTACGACAGGGTGGCCACCGCTTGCATGCTGCACCCCGGGCGGGCGCACCTTCGACTCATGCGCCGCACGCTAACGCCGACCGCGCGCCTGGTCGCGGATGACCTCACGCAGCGCGCGAGCGAGCGGCAGGGCGGCGGCTCGGCGCCGATCCATCGAGGCTGCGGTCAACTCCTGGCCCTTCGGCCGTACGATGGACCCATGGCCGTGCCGCCGCCTCCGCCGCCTCCACCCCGCCCGCAGCGTTCTCCCGACCGCATGCCCGACCGTTCCCGCACGCCGGGCCGCGCTGCAGGTGCGCGTCCTGAGCCCAGCTGGTCCCGGTGGGGCATCTGGGCCATCGGGCTCGTGATCATCGCGCTCTTGGCGTTGTCACTCCTCATGCCGGGCGAGGATCGCACCGATCTGAGCTACCCCGACTTCATGCAACGGGTCCAGAACGGCCAGATCACCAAGATCCGGGTCAACAACGACTCGTCCAAGGTCACCGGTGCCCTCAGCGACGGCAAGCTCTTCTCGTCCACGGCACCGCGCGCCATTCCCGACGAAGACGTCCAGATCATGAAGGACTCGGTCCCCGACACCAAGTTCGTCACGCCGCAGACCAACTTCTTCGTCTCGCTCATCCCGGTCCTCCTGCCGATCATGCTGCTCGTCGGCTTCTTCGTGTGGATGAACCGCCGAGCCCAGGGGCAGATGGGCAGCATCATGTCCATCGGCCGTTCGCGGGCGCGCACCTATTCCACCGAGCGTCCGGGCACCACCTTCGCCGACGTCGCGGGCTACGCCGGCGTCAAGCAAGAGGTGCGTGAGGTCGTCGACTTCCTGCGCTTCCCCGACAAGTTCGCGTCCATCGGCGCCCGCACCCCAAAGGGCATCTTGTTGGTCGGCCCCCCGGGCACCGGCAAGACCCTCATCGCCCGCGCCGTGGCCGGCGAGGCCGGCGTGCCGTTCCTGTCGGTCACCGGCTCCGACTTCATGGAGATGTTCGTCGGGGTCGGTGCGTCGCGA
>JBKJKR010000429.1:0-11233 GCA_046597135.1 Acidimicrobiales bacterium
GTTCACATCACACGCCGCGAACCACGCCAACGTCGACACCAACAACGCAGCATCCGACGACCCACCACCAGCGGCAGTTCGATGGTCATCGAGGAGCGTCGTCATGCCACAAGACTACCGAACAAACGTCCGTATTCCGACATCTTTCGTCATGAAATACAAATGCTTTGTACGCTCATTGAAGTTGCTGTTGATCGGTCTCCGAGAGGTCGACCGCGGGGCTACCGTCGCAACGGCCGTGTGGGCGAATGATCAACTTCCGAGGACGAAGGCCGCATGCGCGCCAGCAATGCGGGACACCGAATGGCAATGTGGCGACGGTGAACGACGACGTCATCAAAGCCCACCCTTCACGAGAATCTTCGCGCCGCACGTGAAGCGCGGCTCCGCCGCGCGAGCTCACCCGGCCACGAGCAGGCGACGCGGGGTCAGTCGCCCATCTCGAAGAAGTCCGAGAGGAACGACTTCTTCTTCTTGGGCTTGTAGGAACCGTCGCGGCGACCGTCGTCGCGGCGCGGGTCACGATCCCGATCCCGATCCCGATCGCGGTCCCGGCGATCGTCGTCATCATCGTCGTCGCGGCCGCGGGGCACGACCGCGGGCTGCTCGCTCGCCTTCCCGATGAGCTTGTCGAGCTCGCCTCGGTCGAGCCACACGCCGCGACACTTGCCGCAGTAGTCGATCTCGATGCCGCTGCGCTCGGTGATCAGCAGACGTTCTTCAGGACAGGCGGGGCAGTACATGGTGGGGTCTCCGGTTGGTCGCGATGCCACGCACGCCCTGGCGGGCATGCGATGCCGGAGGTCTCTCCCTACCTGCTCGGCCGGGCCGGGCGGGCCACCGGTGCCGGGACGTATTCGTCCGTGCTGACGACACCGATGTGGCGGGGTACTCCCCTCGGCCGCTGAGCTTAGTGGCCCCGGCGAAATGATCCGCTCGCGGCGCAGCGCGCGTGCTCCACGCGGCCGGGGCCCGGCGCGGTTCTGGTCGTCATGCGACAGACTTCCGACGTGTCGATTCGGCTCAGACGTCCCCATCCGACAGCTCTCACCCGGCTCGCTTCGGATGCCACCCACGATGACCTGACCTACGCCCCAATCGGCGCCACCATCGACGGACACGCTCCAGTCGGCTACCAACTCGATCGTTGGTCGATCATCGTCGGCAACGGACACGAGGCATTCGAAAGAGCGACCGACGCGCTCCGGCATTGGCAACCACATCGAGGCGCAGGAATGGCAATCTCTGCAGATGAGCCACCATCGCTCGGACTGATCGTCGCAATGGCCGCGCCCCTCCCGATCGGATACGTCCTTGCGGTCTGCCGCGTCGTAGTCGTGATCGACGAACCCGACCGCTTCGGATTCGCCTACGGCACGCTCCCGGGCCACCCCGAGCAGGGCGAGGAGTCGTTCATCGTCACCAGACGATCGGACGGTGCAGTCACCTTCGATATCGTCGCAGTGTCCCGTCTCCGCCACGTCCTCGCGCGAGCGTGCCCGCCGGTAGCCCGAAGACTTCAACGCGCCGCTACCGGCCGCTACCTCGAAGCCATGAGGCTCGCCGCAGCGAGTTGATCGACGAGACGGGCGCCGGTCAGACGGACTCGCCGCCGTCGAGGACGATGCTCTGGCCGTTGATCGCCGCAGCGGCGTCGCTCACGAGGTAGGCCACCGCCGCCGCGACTTCCTCCGGCTCGATGAGCCGACCAAGCGCGGCGTTCAATGCGGCCGCCGTACCGCTGGCGTCACGACCGGTGCGGCCGACGATGTTCTCGACGGTGCGATCGGTCATGTCGCTGCGCACGTACCCCGGGCACACGCAGTTCGCGGTGACCCCGGTGCGCCGGAGCTCGGCGGCCACCGAGCGCATGAAGCCGAGCGCCGCATGTTTCGACGCGGCGTACGCCGAGATGTAGGGCGCGCCATGGTGGCTCGCGACGGATGCGACCGTGACGATGCGTCCCCATCCGGATGCGCGCATCGGGTCGATGACGGCGCGGGTGCACAGGAACACGCCGGTCGCGTTGACTCGCAAGGTGGCGTCCCATTCGGCCAGCGACGTGCGGCCGGTGGGCGCCGACGACGCGATGCCGGCGTTGTTCACCAGCACGTCTACGTGGCCCAGCGCGCCGAACACCGCAGCGACCGAGGACTCGTCGGTGACGTCGCACACCGCGGCGGAGACACGACCCGGTGCGGCCGCCACCGTCGCGGCCAACGCTGCTTCGTCACGACCGAGAACCGTGACCCGCAATCCGTCGGCGGCCAGTCGCAGCGCGACCGCCCGGCCGATGCCCTTGCCGCCGCCGGTGACCACCGCGTGCTGTTCTGCCATTGCGACATACTGGCAGCGATGGCACGACCGAAACGACGTCCGGCATTTCTCGGCAACACCGCAATCGTCGGTGTGGGCTACACCCCGCTGACCAAACGGTCGGGCCGCAGCGTGCTCGCCCTGGCCACCGAGGCGTGCCGCAACGCGGTGGCCGACGCGGGTCTCGAGCTGCGCGATGTCGACGGCATCGCCAGCTTTCGTTTCATGGAGGACTCCGTCCCCACCCAGGCCGTGGCCACCACGCTCGGACTCGACCCGGCGAACTACCTGCTCGACTCGGCGCTCGGCGGCCAGGCGCCCTGCTACCTGGTCATGCACGCCGCGATGGCCATCGACGCCGGCCTCGCGGACACCGTGGTCGTCTACCGGGCCCTCAACGGTCGCAGCGGTGCGCGGGTGGGAACCAATCGCGTGCCCGGCCCGGCCACCGACTTCCGCTACCCCGTGGGCTTCAGTGCCTACGCCCAGTTCATCGCCATGTGGGCGCGGCGCTACCTCATCGAGACAGGGGCCACCAACGACGATCTCGCAGCCGTCGCGATCGCCCAGCGCGAATGGGCCGTGCTGAACGAGCGGGCGATGCTGCGCAAGCCGCTCACCCTCGACGAGTACTACGCCGCACCGTGGGTAGCCGATCCGTTCCGGGTGCCCGACTGCACCATCGAAGTCGACGGCGCGTGTGCGGTGGTGGTCACCTCGCTCGATCGGGCACGCGATCTGCGTCACCGTCCGGTGGTGCTCGAGAGCGCGGCGTACATCGCCGGGCGCGGCCCGGGGCTCGACATGGGTGATGCGATGCTGTGGCCCGACCTGTCGCGCAACTACACGTCGCTCATCGCCGACGACCTGTGGGGTCGGGCCGGCATCACCGCAGCCGACGTCGACATCGCCGAGATCTACGACTGCTTCACCACCAGCGCACTGATCGGCATCGAGGGCCTCGGCCTGGCACCCCGCGGCGGTGGCGGCGACCTCATGCGGTCGGGGGTCACCAGCCCGGGCGGAGCGAAGCCGATCAACACCAACGGCGGGTTGCTGTCGGAGGGCTACCTGCACGGCATGAACACCGTCGCCGAAGCGGTGCTGCAACTCCAGGGACGCTGCGGCGAACGCACCGTCGCGGATGCCGAGACCTGTGTGGTGACCTCGGGCGCCCTCACCGACGGTTCGGGCCTCGTGCTCGCGAAGGGCTGACATGAGCGAGCACCTGCACGGCATCATCGAACCGGTCATCGACGCCGACGCGATCACCTTCTGGGACGGCGTCACCGAGCGGCGCCTGCTCGTTCCCACATGCCTCGGCTGCGGCACCGCGTTCCTGCCACCGCTGCCTTGCTGCCCCACGTGTCAGAGCGAGCTGATCGAGCACGTCGAGGCCGAAGGCACCGGCACGCTGTACAGCTGGGTCGTCATGCGCCGCGCACTCGACCCGGCCTACGCCGAAGCCGTGCCATACGTGGTGGCCGCGGTCGAGTTGGCCGAGGGAGCGCGGCTCTTCTCGCGGCTCGTGAACATCGACATCGACGAACCGGGCGCACTGGTGGCCGGCATGGCCCTTCGCCTCATCTTCGTCGACGTGGATGGGCGACCCATGTGGGCGTTCGCACCGGCGAGCGCCTCATGACCGACCGACCTGAGGTCGCGACCTACCGCACTGCCGAGTCCGTGCAGCGCTATCGCGACCTCGGCTTGTGGGACGACATCACGCTCGTCGACCGGGTGCGCGACCACGCCGCATCGCGTCCGGAGGCGATCGCGATCATCGACAGCACCGACGACCGTCGGGTCACCTACGCCCAGCTGTGGCACGACGCATCGGGCTTCGCCGCGTTCCTCATCTCGCGCGGCGTACAACCAGGCGACGGTGTGTCGGTGCAGCTGCCGAACTCCTACGAGACCGCTGTGGTCGACCTGGGTGTGCTCGCGGCAGGCGCCGTGCTCAATCCGTTGCTGCCCAACTACCGCGCGCACGAGTTGCGCCACGTGCTCGCGGTGTCGCACGCCAAGGCGTACATCACGCCCGACACCTACCGGGGTTTCGATCACCTGGCCATGGCCCGCGATCTGTGCGGCTCGCTGCCCGAGGTGCACACCCACGTGGTGGTGCGCACAAACGAGGGCACCGACCGCTCACTCGACCCCGGCTCGTTCGACCTTGGCGACGTGCTGGAGCACACGCGCCCCGACGCCGCCGCCCTGCCCGCGCTCGATGCCGCGGCCGTGAGCGAGCTCATCTTCACGTCGGGTACCGAGGCCGCACCCAAGGCGATCATGCACTCCGAGCAGACCGCCAACGTCAACGTGCTCGCCACCATCGAGGCAATGGCCCTCACCGAGCACGACGTCGTGTGGATGCCCAGCCCCATCGGCCACTCGACCGGGCTCAACTGCGGCCTCCGCGTCGCGCTGTACGCCGGGCTGCCCATCGTGCTGCAGGATCGTTGGGATCCCGAGCGCGCCGCCGAGCTCATCGAGCGCGAGCGATGCAGCTACACGCTCGCAGCCACCACGTTCCTCAACGACCTGGTGCGCACGTTGCGGGCCTCACCGCGCGACGTCCGTTCGATGCGTGCGTTCGGTTGTGGGGGCGCGCCTGTTCCTCCCGACCTCGTGGTGGCGGCCGCCGATGTAGGCGTGACGGTGTTGCGCATCTACGGGTCGACCGAAGGGCTCATCATCGCGTGGAACCGTGCCGGCGCGCCGCTCGAAAAGCGGGCCGAGACCGACGGCACGCCGATGCCGAACGTCGAGGTCGAGATCCGCGACGAGGCCGACCGGGTCGTCGGCGCGGGGGTCGAAGGCGAGATCCATGTGCGCGGCCCCGAGGTGTGCATCGGGTTCTTCGACGACCCCGAGCGCATGGCCAACGTGTTCACCGACGACGGATGGTTGCGCAGTGGCGACCTCGGGGTGATCGACGCCGACGGCTCCCTCACCATCGTCGGCCGCAAGAAGGAGATCATCATCCGCGGCGGCATGAACATCGCGCCGCGCGAGATCGAAGATCTGCTCTGCGAGATGCCCTCGGTGCGGGCAGCCGCAGTGGTCGGACTACCCGACGAACGCCTCGGCGAGCTCGTGTGTGCGTGCATTGTCGCGGACGAACCACTCGACCTCGCCGACATCGTCGCGTTCCTGCGTACGCGCGAGTTGGCCACCTACAAGCTCCCGCAGGCCATTCGGGTCATCGACGCCATACCCATGACCGCGAGCGGCAAGCTTCGCAAGGCGGTCCTTCGCGACGCCATCGTGGCCGAGATGCAAGGGACGAGATGAGCGACGCACCGGTACTGGTCGAGGACATCGCGCTCGAAGCGGGTGGTGTGGCGCGCCTGCTCACGCTCGACCGACCCGACCAACGCAACCCGCTCGACAAGCACACGGTCAGCAGCTTGCTCGAGCTCGTGCGCGAAGCAGTGGCCGACGCCAACGTGCGCGCGGTGATCCTCACCGGCAACGGACCGGCCTTCTCCTCGGGCGGCGACCTCAAGGGTTACCAGGTGCTCTATCGCGACCCGCCGGCGTTCCACGTCTTCCTCGACGAGTTCGCCGAGCTGTGCATGCTTCTCGAACGCAGCCGCGTGGTCAGCGTCGCGATGGTGAACGGTGCCTGCGTGGCAGGCGGCCTCGAGATCGCGCTCGCGTGTGACGTCATCGTCGTTGCTTCCGACGCTCGCATCGCCGACGGGCACCTGCAGTTCGGTCAGCTGCCCGGCGCGGGCGGCAGCCAACGCCTGTGCCGCGCCATCGGCCTGCAGAAGGCCAAGGAGATGCTGCTCACCGGCCGCTTCTACCGAGGCGCCGAGGCGGTCGACATGGGGCTCGCCGCGCTGCACTGCCCGCTCGAGGAGTTGCGCGTCCGCACCCTCGCCGTCGTCGAGGAGATGTGCGCGCACAGCCCGCTCGCGCTGCGCGAGATGAAGACGTTGATCGGGTACGCCGTCGATCTGCCGCTCGACCAAGCACTCGCGGCTGAGCTCGATCTCGTGCATCGGTACGCGACCACGTCGCACGACGCACTCGAAGGCCTCGACGCGTTCGCGTCGCGTCGCAAGCCGCACTATCGCGGCGAATAGTCCGCGACCGAAGCGGCACCGACCGACCGGGTGTCCCCTCCCTGATTCCGGTCACTTGTGGAGGCGTTCGACGCCTCGAACGTCGAAACGCTCAGAAGTGAGCGGCACACCTCCTCAATCGCGGCGGGCGATCGGCGCGACCGTGGCGCCGGTGAGCGAGACCAGCGCCTCCGGGAGCAGTTCGAGCTCGAGCCCGCGGCGACCGGCGCTCACGAAGACCGTGCGATCACCGAGAAGCGATTCGTCGACCACCGTCGCCAGCTCCCGGGTCGGTCCCAGCGGGCTGATTCCACCGACGACGTACCCCGTGGCCTTCTCGGCCTGCGCGGCGGGCGCGAGCGCGGCGCGCTTCCCGCCGACCGCTCGGGCCAGTGCTTTCAGGTCGAGCATGCACTCGACCGGCACCAGCCCCACGGTGAGCTTTTCGTCGACCAGCGTGACGATGGTCTTGAACACGCGCGACGGATCGACCCCCATGGCTTCGGCCGCCTCGATGCCGTACGCCGCAGCACGCGGGTCGTGCACGTACTCATGCACCGTGTACGCCACCTTCGCACGATCGCATGCCGCGATCGCCCGTGTCGCAGCCACGGCTCAGCCGAAGGCCGGCCCGTCGAACGAGTCGACGGTTGCGAACGCACTGACGGGGTTGCGAGTGAGGCGCGTGGCCTGCTTCTCGGGGTGGCCGAGCGCGATCACCGCGGCCACGGCGTGCGTCGGCGGAAGGCCGAGCAACTCGCGCACGGCCGGTTCCTCGCGCACCGCGAACGTGGTCAGCACACCACCGAGGTCGGCGAGGCGGGCGGCCAGCAGCACGTTCTGACAGAACGGATAGATCGACGCACCGGCGACGATGCCGTGCCGATCGAGCTCGGCGTCCATGGCTGCGACCAGGCCGGTGTCGACGCACACCACCAGGAGCACCGGCGCATCACGCAACGGCGACACGATCGACGCGCCGGTCTCGGCACGGGCCGCGGCGAGATCGACGTTGCCGGGCCCGGGCCAGCGGCCGTGATCGGTGAGACCGAACGGGCGCTGACCGTCTCGCATCAGCGCGACGTACTCACGCGCCACACCTTCCATGAGATCGAGCAACGCAGTGCGCTGCGCCGCGCCGCGCAGCACCACGACACGCCAACCTTGCTTGTTGCCACCGCTCGGCGCGAAGCGGGCGTGATCGAGCACGGTGAACAGCTCGTCGTCGGTGACCGCGTCGGGCCGGAACGCCCGAACCGAGCCGTTGCTGCGCAGTGCATACGCCAGGTCGACAGGTTCCGCCACAGTGCTCTCCGACATCAGGGTCCCTTCGGCAGCCCGAGCGCCCGCTCGGCGACGAGGTTGCGCTGGATCTCGCTGGTGCCACCGTAGATCGATTCGCCGCGAGCGAAGAAGAACGACTGCTGCAGCGGGCTCGCCGGATAGTCGAACATCTGCGGCCGCTTGCCGAGGCCGACCGATCCGGGACGCACATCGGTGTCGGTGCCGGTGAGGATCTGACCGTCCATGCCCAGCACGTCGATCGCGAGCTTGGTCGACCATTGTGAGTAGTCGCTCCAGAAGATCTTGTGCGTCATCTCGAGACCCGGTTCGTTGCGGTCGAGCAGCACGTTCGTGAGCGACCGATAGCCGTGCACCCGCATGATCTCGGTGACGATCCACGCCTGCGCGAGCCGCTGGCGCACACGCGGGTCCTTCGACGCACCGTTGCGACGTGCGCTCTCGAACATCTCCTCGCGCTCGGTGCGGAACCGGTGATAACCGGTGGTGGCCGACGTGCCGCGCTCGAAGCCGAGCGTGGTCATGGCGACGCGCCACCCGTTGTCGATCTCGCCGACGACGTTCACGAGCGGGCACCGAGCGCCGGTGAACACGACCTTGTTGAATCCCCGCGATCCGTCGGGCTGCGGCTTGGCGATCACTTCGACACCGGGCTGCCGCATCGGCATCAGGAGGAACGAGATGCCACCGTGCCGCGGCTTGTCGGGGCTGGTGCGCACGAGGATGAAGATGTAGTCGGAGTCCTCGGCCTCGCTGGTCCAGATCTTCTCGCCGGTGACGATGATCTCGTCGCCCTGGATCGCGCCTTCGCAGGCGAGCGAGGCGAGGTCGGAGCCGGACGCCGGCTCGCTGAACCCTTGGCACCAGATGATCTCGCCCTTCAGGATCTGCGGCAGGAACTCCTGCTTCTGGTCCTCGGTGCCCCACCGAAGGATGGTGGGGCCCACCAGCAGTTCACCGAGCGACGACACGCGCAATGGCGCGTCGGCTCGTGCGAACTCCTCGGCCAGGGCCACGCTCTCCATGAGGTCGAGGCCACGCCCGCCGTACTCCGTCGGCCACGACGCGCAGATCCACCCGCCGTCGTACATGCGGCGTGGCCACTCGTCTTCGAAGAACCGCTTGCGGTCGGCGGCCGGCATCGTGAACCCGTCGTCGAACCACCCCGCGGGCAGGTTCGCGACGAGCCAGTCGTGGACCTCGGCGCCGAACGCCAACGCGTGCTCGGGGTAGGAAACGTCCATGCTTCGCGACTCCTCGGTGTCTGCTTCTACTTCTTACGCGCTCGGCGCGAGCAAGCGCCAAGCATCACCGGTCGACATCACACCGGGAAGGATCTCGACGAGTGGCGTGGTGACACCGGCTGCGACGAACCGAGCCAGGTGGGCGCGGCATGCGTCAGGGTCACCATGCACGACGAGCTCGTCGACCACCGAGTCGGGCACGGCTGCGGCGGCGACATCGATGCCTGCGCCCGTGCGCCATGCCTGCCACACACCGGCGAGCGCGTGGCCCCGGCCGAGCCAGCGCTGCTGGGCCTCGTACGCCGGCGCGGCCAGGTAGCCGGCAAGCCGACGCCGGGCCACCGCACGGACCAGATCGGTATCGGTGCTCGGGCACACGGTGATCCATGCGACCACCTCGTGGCCTGGCGCGAGGTGCGGCGTGATCGTGACCAGGTCGTTCGCGCCGATGCACGTGAGGATCACCCCATCGGCGGTTTCGCGCGCGACCCGCAGCATCGTGGGCCGAAGCGCGGCGAGGTACACCGAGGGAGGCGGCACTGGAGCGGTGGCGAGCGAGAACCCGGCGCGACGCTCGCCGTGCAGCAACGCGCGCACATGGGCCGCCACGTCGCGGACCTTGCCCACCGGGTCGACGAACGGGACGCCGTTCCACCGCTCGACGATCAGGGGTGACGATGCGCCGATGCCCAGCACGAGTCCACCCGGCGCGACATCGGCGAGCGACGCAGCGCGCATGGCGAGCAGCGCGGGCGGGTGCAGGAACGCGGACACGACCGCCGTACCCAACCGCAGCGGCGTGTCCCACCCGGCCGCGACGGCGAGGGGCGTGAAGGCGTCGGCGCCATCGCTCTCGCCGGTCCACAGATCGGTGTAGCCCCAGGTCGCGAGCTGCTCGACCTGGGCACGTTGGGCGCGCATCGGCATCGATCGGTCGGGGAACACCACGCCCATGCGCTGCACGAGCGCTGACGTTAGAGGAACCGCCTCGACCCGGCCCTGCCCGCCGTCACGCGAAAACCGGGTCGGTTTTCCGATCGACCGCCGTCTGGCGGTTGCGGAGCTCGTTGTGAAAGGAGCAGGAGAGGCGGCCGTTCTCCTCTGACGTGCACCCACCCACGGCGTACTCGACGATGTGGTCGACCGCGCACTCGCTGACCGGGCGGTCGCAGTACGGGTGAGCGCAACGACGGTCGCGCACCTGGATCGCGCGGCGCACCGCACCGCGGTAGCCGCGTTGGCGGCTCACGACGAGCACGCGATCGGGGCCGTCGAACACGATCCGTTCGAACACCGCATCGTCCAACCAGTGCGCAACTGAGCCGGGCGGAACGATGGTGTTCGAGTCGGCCAGCTCGAGGGTGCGCCGGAACGCGTCGACACCGAGGAGCACGGTGAACAGCGGCTGCGGACGACGCCCATCGGCCGGAGCGGTCTGGGCTCGGATGGCCATCTCGACGAGCGCGTCCGCACGGCGCTGCTGGGGCGTGCGGTCGAGGTCCATCACCGTCGGCGAGAAACCGAGTCGGTTTTTCGCAGCAGCCCATTCTTCGTCGAAAAGCTCGTCGGTGATGGACCTGAGGGCGTTGTTCACGATCTCGCCACCGACCGGGTCGAGCACCAGGTCACCGAACCACTGCTTCTCGAACGACTGTGACAGATGCAACCGCCGCCCGTCGCGGATGCGCCGGCCGCGATCCTCCTCACCTGCCTCGTCGACCTCCTGGATCCATTCGTCCAACTCGCGACGGAACCGGTGGAAGACCAACGACTTCGCCCATCCCACCAACATGGCCTCGTCGCGTGCGTAGGCATCGGCGGTGACCCGGCTCCGCTCGCGCGCCCGGACCAACACGGTCAGCTGATCGACACCGATGGCCCCCGCGGCAAAGGCCTGATCGGCCAAGGGCACCGACCACAGCGCCTCACCGAGCCAAACTCGCCGGCGCGCCGTCTTGCGTTCCACCCGGGTCGCCATCGCGATCCACACCGATGGGTTCCGCGCACCGTCGGCCGACCACTGCGTCGATTGCTCGAACGCCGCCGACTGTCGACAGACCACCGACTCCAGCCGCGCCACCTCGGCCGACAGGCTGACGATGGTGTCGCCGTCAGCGAGTACGGCCGGGTCGAGAGCGACCAGTGCGTCCAACGCCCGCCGCAACTCGGCCAACACCACTCGCGGCGACCTCGACAACCGGCCTGCTGACTCAGCTGCGCCGAACGACGAATCGGCCTGGACAACTGCACGCGCGCTCACCTCGGACATGACGCACCCCACAACGGATCTGCGAA
>JBKJKR010000460.1:0-6558 GCA_046597135.1 Acidimicrobiales bacterium
TGGCCATGTCGGAACGTTTCACTGTTTCACGGCTGCGGCCGCACTCAACTGGTGTGGAATCGACCAGCCACAGATCGTCGTGCCAGGACGCACAGCCCCGAGCGATGACGCCGATGACGTGTTGCATCGTGGTCGCGGCGCGGCGGAGACGCTTGTTGTACGCGGGGCGCTGGGGCAGATAGGGAAACAGGGATCGCAGATGGGTGTGGGCGTAGCGGATGAAACGGGCTTCGGAGGTGAAGCCCAGCAGTGCTTGGAACACCGCGAGCGTGATCAGCTCGGCATCGGAGAGTTGGGGCGCGATCCCGATCGCGGGCCGTTCGGTGCCCAATCCGGATGATCGATCAGCGCGTCATCAACGGTCGCGTAGAGTCGGCTCGCGAGGGCGTCCAAGTCAGGGTTCATGCCAAGGTCCTTCGGGATCAGGGTCTGTGTAAGCCCCCTGATCGTGGACGCCCTCGCACTCTCCGCTCCCAGGAGTAGGGGGAGTCCGATTTCTAGGACCCTCGGTCTCGCGTAAGACCTCGCATCAGGCTTGCGAGCGACGCCTTCGGTCCTGCTGCTGAGGACCGGGGCTGCCGGGGAGTGATTGTTCTCGCAGGTCATGCGGCCTGCGCACCCTCGTCCTACGACTTCAGCAGGAACTCGGTGTCGTTGTCGCCGAGCAGCAGCTCGAGCTCGCTGCGCAACTGCTCGTGCGATGCGAGGCCGGGGTCGGCGTCGACCAAGGCAAACGCCGCCTCGCGGGCGCGTTCGACCCAGTCGCGATCGCGGCGGAGCGACGCGAGTCGGAGATCGTTGCGACCCTTCTGCCGCTCGCCCATGATCGTGCCCTCGCCGCGCAGGTCGAGGTCGATCTCGGCGAGCTCGAAACCGTCGGTGCTGCGCACCAGCGCCTCGAGGCGGGCCTCGCCATCGGGCGTGTTCGCCTCGCCGACGAGCCGGCAGTACGACACGTGCGACCCGCGCCCGACGCGTCCGCGCAGCTGGTGCAGCTGCGCGATGCCGAAGCGGGCTGCATCGAGGATGACCATGACGGTCGCGTTGGGCACGTCGACGCCGACCTCGATGACGGTGGTCGCGACGAGCACCTCGAGCTCGCGCTCGCGGAACGCACGCATCGTCTGCTCCTTGTCGGCCGACGCCATGCGTCCGTGCAGCAGACCCAATCGCAACGACGCCAGCTCGCCGTGGGCGAGCTCCTCGTAGGTCTCTTGAGCGCTGCGCACCTCGAGCGTCTCGCTCTCGTCGATGAGCGGGCACACGATGTACGCCTGGCGGCCGGCCGCGACCTCGTCGCGGACCAGCTGCCACACCGCTGCCTCGTCCTCTTCGGTGCGGGCCCACTGTGTCTCGATGGGTGTGCGCCCCGGCGGTAGCTCGTCGAGCACCGACACGTCGAGGTCGCCGTACACGGTCATGGCGGCCGTGCGCGGTATCGGGGTGGCGGTCATGACCAGGACGTCGGGTGACGCATCGCTCGCGCTCTTGTCGCGGAGCGCCGCCCGTTGCTCGACGCCGAAGCGGTGCTGCTCGTCGATGACCACCACGCCGAGCGATCGGAACGCGACGCTGTCCTGGATGAGCGCGTGCGTGCCCACGAGGAGATCGACCGCGCCGCTCGTCAGATCGGCGGCGAGTCGCTTGCGTTCGGCTTGCGTGGTGCGGTTCGTCAGCAGTTCGACGCGCACCGGGCGCTCGCCGAGCAACGTCGCCTCGTCGGAGATGATCAGGTCGCCGACGAGCGCACGGATGCCGATGAAGTGCTGCTCGGCGAGCACCTCGGTGGGCGCCATGAGCGCACCCTGGTAGCCACCCTGAACGCCGACGAGCAACGCACTCAGGGCAACGAGCGTCTTGCCCGCCCCGACGTCGCCTTGCAGCAACCGGTGCATCGGCACCGGCTTGGCGAGATCGTCATCGATCTCGGCGATGGCCCGCCGCTGCGCGCCGGTGAGCGCGAAGGGCAGGTTCGCGTGGAACCGCTGAACGAGGTTGCGGCCAGGGTTGTGCGCGATGCCCTGTGACACCGCCTCGAGCGCCCGCTTGCGCAGCACCAGTGCGAGCTGCACGCGGAACAGCTCGTCGAACACGAGCCGCTTGCGCGCCTCGATCATCTGCCCCATCGACTCGGGCGCATGGATGCCAACGATCGCGTTGCTGCGCGAGGTGAGGTTGTACTGCTCGCGCACCGATCTCGGCACCGGGTCGGCGATGCCGCGCGCCGGCGTGATCACGGAGCCGTCGGCGCCCGTGAGTGATTGCGTCGCCTTTTGCAGCGCCTTTGCCACCGCCTTGCGGATGTCCTTCGTGACGACGCCGGCCTTCTCGCTCTGGGGGTACACCGGCACGATGACCCCGGTCTCGTCGCCCACGAGGTCGACGATCGGGTTGGTCATCTGGCGGGCGTTGCGAAAGATCTCGACCTTGCCGAACAGCACCACCTCGGTGCCGGGCTGCAGCTGGCGTTCGCGCCACGGTTGGTTGAAGAACGTGCACGTCAGGCTGGCCGTGCGGTCGCGCACGTTGACCGTGGTGAGCGTGCGACGGTTCTTCGTCTTGCGACTGCTCACCCGTTCGACGCGCGCCAGCACCATCGCCTCCTCGCCGGGCACGAGATCGGTGATCGACGCCTCGTTGGTGCGGTCTACGTAGCGCCGGGGGTAGTACATGAGCAGATCGAGGACGGTGGAGATGCCGATGGCGGCGAACGCCTTCTCGCGCTTCTCGCCGACGTCCTTCAGGCTCACGACGGGGAACGCCGCGAGATCGGCGAACGTCAACGGCTTGCCCGGCACGCCGCTCATTCCACGCCGAAGAAGTACGTGTACAGCGGCTGGCCGCCGTGGTGCACCTCGACCGCGACGTCGGGGTGCTCACCCTCGAGCCACGCTTCGATCTCGGCCGTGTGCTCGGCCGTGGCGTCGAGCCCGACGATGATGGTGACGATCTCGTGGTCGCCGTCGACCAATCGCGCCAGAAGACCGGTGGCCGCCCCGGTGACGGAGTCGGCGACCGCGACGATGCCGTCGCGGTCGATGCCGATGAAGTCGCCGGCCTTGACGGGTCCGGCCGGGCTGTTGGCGTCGCGGACGGCCTGGGTGACCTCGCCCGCGACGACCGCGGCGGCCGCCAGCGCCATGGCCGCGGCGTTCTCGTCGACGTCGGCCTCGGGGTCGTAGTCGACGAGCGAGGCGAGCGCCTCGGCCACGTTGCGGGTGGGGACGACGCTGACCGACTTGGTGCTGTGGGCGCCGACCTGCTGGGCGACGGGGATGATGTTCTTGTTGTTCGGCAGGATCACCACACCGCGGGCCGGGCATGCCTCGACGGCGGCGAGCAGCTCGGCGGTGGACGGGTTCATCGACTGGCCACCCGTGACGATCTCGTGCACGCCGAGCGAGCGGAACAACGCGACGATGCCGGCGCCGACGCCGACCGCGACGACACCGGTGGTGACGTTGTCGGCCAGTGCCGCGGATGCGGTGGCGCCGGCTTCGCGGACCCAGGCGCGCTCTTCGACCTCTTCGAGGAGATCGGTGACCCGGATCTTGGCGGGCCGTCCGGCCACGATGCCGGCCTCGATCGCGGCGCCGATGTCGTTGGTGTGGATATGGCAGTTGTAGAGGCCGTTGCCGCCCACCACCACGATGGAGTCGCCGATGCGCATCCACGCTTCCTTGAACTCGGCGACCGCCGGTTCGTCGGCGTGCAGGAAGTACATGACCTCGTACCGCAGCGACGCAAGGTCGGTGGGCGCGCTCGGCACGTCGAGCGGGACGTCGTCGGTGAGCGAATGGTCGGCCTCGGGCATGGGTCGGCCGTCGATGACGGTGAGCAGCGCGTCGAAGAAGAGGAGCAGCCCGGTACCGCCGGCGTCGACCACGCCTGCGTCGCGAAGCACGGCCAACAGGTCGGGGGTCGATGCCAGCGCCTCGCGGCCACGGAGGGCAGCGGCCGTCGCGATGGTCAACAGATCGGCGCCCTGCGCCGACGAGCGGACCGCTGCGGCGGCGATCTCGCGGATGACCGTGAGGATGGTGCCCTCGACCGGGCGCATCACGGCCCCGTAGGCCGCAGTGGCGGCCGCGTCGAGCGCCCGGGCCAGCACGTCGGCGTCGACCGTGGGCTGGGCTCGGATCACCTCGCACATGCCGCGCATGATCTGGCTGAGGATGACCCCCGAGTTGCCTCGGGCCCCCATGAGCGAACCGTGGGCCAAGGCGTCGCACAGCTCGGTCATCGTCCCGGGGGCCACTCGCTCGACCTCGGCCATGACCGACGTGAGGGTCAGCGACATGTTGGTGCCGGTGTCGCCGTCGGGCACCGGATACACGTTCAGCCGGTTGATGCCCGCTCGGTGCTCGGCCAGCGCCTCGGCGAAGGTGGCCACCACGGCGCGCATCGCGGTGACGTCGAGGCGGGCGCGTGGTTCAGGCACGCCGCGATGGTAATGGCCCACGCGGGTCGATTCGTGACCCGGGCGACACCACGCCCGCCGGCATCGCCGCACCAGGATGGGGACCGAGCTTGGTAGGCGCGACTTCTCCCTGTACCCTTGGCCCCCTGCCGGTGGCGCCGGTGGATGGCGTTCCGTCTTGTCGGACGCCCCGGGCGCCTAGGCCCCGTCCGAGTTCTCGAGGTAGTCCGTCATGGCATCGGTGTGCGAAATCTGTGGGAAGAAGCCGAACTTCGGCATGTCGTTGTCGCACTCCCACCGGCGCACCAAGCGCCGCTGGAACCCGAACATCCAGCGTGTGCGAGCCATCGTCTCCGGCTCCCCTCGGCGCGTCAACGCCTGCACGGGCTGCATCAAGTCGGGCAAGGTCGTCAAGGCCGTCCGCTGAGGATGCGCCCTCCGTCGAAGACGAACCGGGGGTTCCCACGATGCAAGGTGTGATCAAGTCGTACGACCCCGTCACCCACGATGGCGTGGTGGTCTCCGACACCGACTTCGCCGACTACGAACTGGCGGCCGATGCGCTGACCGGTTCGATCTTCCGCATGCTCCGTCAGGGCCAACGCGTGTTGTTCCAGATCGACGACCACGGTCGGGCGACGGCACTTCGCCTCGGTTCCGAGGTCGACATGGGCATGCCCGACATCCCGGGCCTGCGCTGAATTGCGGCCTTTCGGCCCTTTCGCCGAAGCGTTCGACTTTCTACGTTTGCCCGATCCCCAGTTGGCCTCCCCGGAGACAGGATGAGCGCTCGCACAACCAATCGCAAGTTGCAAGAATGGGTCGACGAGTGGACGTCGATCCTGGCCCCCGACACCGTGTACTGGTGCGACGGTTCAGCGGAAGAGTACGACCAGCTGTGCGACCAGCTCGTCGCGTCGGGCACCTTCGAGCGCCTCAACGACGAAAAGCGCCCGAACAGCTATCTGGCCCTGTCCGACCCGGCTGACGTCGCCCGGGTCGAGGATCGCACCTTCATCGCCTGCGAGAACGAGATCGACGCCGGGTTCACGAACAACTGGCGTGAACCGAGCGCCCTCCGCGAGGAGATGCTGGCGCTGTACCGGGGCGCCATGCGCGGCCGGACCCTCTACGTGGTGCCGTTCTCCATGGGTCCGCTGGGGTCGAACATCTCTCACATCGGGGTCGAGCTCACCGACTCCGCCTACGTCGCCGTCTCCATGCGCACCATGACCCGCATGGGCCAGCCGGCGCTCGACGTGCTCGGCGATTCGCCCGACTTCGTGCCGTGCGTCCACTCGGTCGGCGCACCGCTCGCCCCGGGCGAGGCCGACGTCCCGTGGCCGTGCAACCCCGACAACAAGTACATCTCGCACTTCCCCGAGACCCGCGAGATCTGGTCGTTCGGGTCGGGCTACGGCGGCAACGCCCTGCTCGGCAAGAAGTGCTTCGCGCTGCGCATCGCCTCGACCATGGCTCGTGACGGTGGATGGATGGCCGAGCACATGCGCATCATCGGCGTGACCAACCCGGCCGGGGTCAAGAAGTACTTCGCGGCGGCGTTCCCGTCCGCCTGCGGCAAGACGAACATGGCGATGCTTATCCCGTCGCTGCCGGGGTGGAAGGTCGAGACGATCGGCGACGACATCGCGTGGATGAAGTTCGGCGAGGACGGCCGGCTCTACGCCATCAACCCCGAAGCGGGGTTCTTCGGTGTCGCTCCGGGTACCGGCGAGAAGACCAACCCCAACGCCTTGCGCACCTTCGACGGCAACTCGATCTTCACCAACGTGGCCAAGACCGACGACGGCGACATCTGGTGGGAGGGCCTCACCGAGGACGTCCCCGCCCACCTGATCGACTGGAAGGGCAACGACTGGACCCCCGAGTCCGGCTCGCCCGCCGCGCACCCCAACGCCCGCTTCACCGCACCCGCCTCGCAGTGCCCGTCGATCGCTCCCGAGTGGGAGGATCCGGCCGGCGTGCCGATCTCGGCCATCCTCTTCGGCGGGCGGCGAGCCACCAACGTCCCGCTCGTCACCGAGAGCTTCGACTGGCAGCACGGCACCTTCCTCGGCTCCATCATGAGCTCCGAGAAGACTGCCGCAGCAGCCGGCACCATCGGCGAGGTCCGCTTC
>JBKJKR010000501.1:0-3303 GCA_046597135.1 Acidimicrobiales bacterium
GCCATGGCCGATTGCGCGCCGACCGACGTCGATGTGTGCGAGTTCTACGACCCGTTCAGCTTCGAGATCATCCGTCAGTTCGAGGCCTTCGGCTTTTGCGGCGAGGGCGAGGGCGGCGACTTCGTCATGGACGGCACCATCGAGATCGACGGCCGCTATCCCATCACCACCGACGGCGGCCTCATGTCGTTCAGCCACGGCGGCGCGACCGTGCAGTTGCTGCAACGGGTCATCCGGGCCACGCAACAGGTGCGCGGCGAGTGCGCGACCCAGCAGGTGCCCGACGTCGAGATCGCCCTCGCCTCGGGCGGCGGCGCCGGCGCACTCTTCAACGACGTCATGCTCCTCGGGACAGCGCAGCCATGAGCGGCGCCCGTGTGAACAGCGCAGCCATGACCATCCACCGCTCGGCAGACGAGGCCCACCGATGACCCAGCTGACACCCCAGACCGGCAACATACCGCGGCCGTTCGCCGGCATCGTCTCGCAGCCCTATTGGGATGCGTGCGCGCGTGGCGAGCTCATGTTCCAGCGGTGCGCGGCGTGCAACGGCATCACGCACACCCCCGCGGTGATGTGCGCGCACTGCTCGGCGCGCGACCTCACGTGGGAGCGCGCGGCGGGCACGGGCACCATCTACAGCTGGACCACCGTGTGGCGGCCACAGACCCCCGACTTCACGGTGCCCTACACGGCCGTGGTCATCGACATGGACGAGGGTTGGCAGATGCTGTCGAACCTCATCGGTTGCGAGCACGACGCGGCCACGATCGGCATGCGGGTCGCGGTCGAGTTCCACCCCATCACCGACGGCGTGATGTTGCCGTACTTCCGGCCGGAAGCCTGAGCGGTGGGGCACGACACGGCGCGCGACCCCGAGCTGCAGCGGCTGCTCGACACGCAAGCCATCCACGATGTCGTGCTGCGCTATGCACGCGGCATCGACCGGGTCGATCGCGAGCTCGTGCGTGACTGCTACTGGCCCGACGCCACCGACGAGCACGGCAGCTTCATGGGCACGCGCGACGAGTACGTGGCGTGGGTCTTCGATCGTCTGCTGCCGCGCTACGTGATGACGATGCACTTCATCGGCAACGTGCTCGTCGAGGTCGACCCGGGTGGCACGCTCGCCCGGTGCGAGACGTACGGCATCGCATATCACCGCGTCGCATCCGACAAGGTGGAGCACAACCTGCGCACGGGCTTCCGCTACGTCGACGACTTCGCCCGACGCGAGGGTCAGTGGCGTATCGCTCGGCGCACCTGCACCCTCGAATGGACGTTGCACACCGACCCCGAGCGTTGGTGGGACGCCCCCGAGACGCACCGGCGCGGCATGCGCGACCGCACCGACCCGGTCTACTGGCCGCTCGACGGCAGCGGCTCCTAATGTCGGCGGTCCGTTCCCGACCGCAGCAGGTGCCATGACCGCAACAACGCCGCCATCGCCGACCGCCCCCGCGTCGGTCGCGCTGGGCACGCCCAACTCCGTGGCCGCGCAACGCGTGATGCTCCTGGGTTCGGGGGAGCTCGGCAAAGAGGTGCTCATCGCCCTGCAACGGCTGGGCGTCGAGACCATCGCCGTCGACCGGTACAAGGGTGCGCCGGGCCATCAGGTGGCCCACCATGCGCGCACGATCGCGATGAACGATCCCGAGGAGCTGCGGGCGCTCATCCTGAGCGAGCGGCCCACGCTGGTCGTGCCCGAGATCGAAGCGATCGCCACACCCACGCTCGAAGCGCTCGTGGCGGAAGGCGTCGTGCGGGTCATCCCCACGGCGCGCGCGGCGCGCCTCACCATGGACCGCGAGGGCATCCGCCGGCTGGCCGCCGAGACGCTGGGGCTGGCCACCAGCCCGTACGTCTTCGCCGACTCGCTCGACGAGTTGCAGGCGGCGATCGACGGCGGCATCGGGTACCCGTGCATCGTGAAGCCGGTCATGAGCTCGTCGGGCAAGGGCCAGTCGAAGATCGACGGCCCCGCCGATGTCGAGGCCGCGTGGCGGTACGCGATGGCCGGTGGTCGGGTCAGCGGCGGGCGCATCATCGTCGAGGGCTTCATCGACTTCGACTACGAGATCACCCAGCTCACGGTGCGCGCCATCGGCGCCGACGGCCGGATCCACACGCACTTCTGCGAGCCGATCGGCCACGTGCAGGACCACGGTGACTACATCGAGAGCTGGCAGCCCCACCCCATGGCGCCGGCCGCGCTCGAACGGGCTCGAGCGATCGCCAAGGCGGTCACCGACGACCTCGGCGGCCAGGGCCTCTTCGGGGTCGAGCTGTTCGTGAAGGGCGACCAGGTCTGGTTCAGCGAGGTCAGCCCGCGCCCGCACGACACCGGGCTCGTCACCCTCATCACACAAGCCCAGAGCGAGTTCGAGCTCCACGCCCGGGCCATCCTCGGCCTACCGGTCGACACCACGCTCCGTGCGCCGGGCGCGTCGGCGGTCATCTACGGCGGGGTCGAGGCCGATGCCGTGGTGTTCGACGGCGTCGCCGACGCGCTGCGCGTGCCGCAGACCGACATCCGCCTGTTCGGCAAGCCGCAGAGCTTCGTCCGGCGCCGCATGGGGGTGGCGCTGGCCCATGACGCCGACGTCGACACCGCCCGCGCCCGGGCGAAGGAAGCGGCGAGCAAGGTCACCGTGCGAGCAATCTGATCCAACCGCGGGGGTCGGCGGTCAGGCGCGGAGGAGGCGCAGCGCCGACATCGCGCTGGCCACGACCTGCTCGTCGGTGCGGGCGTCGAGCGCACGGGCCACGAGCGCGGCGTTGGTGCCGACGACGATCGGCAGCTGCGTGCCGGGTGCGAGATTGCGCCATCGCGCCCATTCGCCGGGTGTGGTGCCCACGAAGTCGAGCCAGGTCGGCGTCGGGTCCCAGAAGGTCTGCGGGAACCGCAGCACGAGTTGATCGACGAATCCCATGCCGAGGCGGCGGATGGCCGAGGTGGTCGATGCGGGCAGCGGCGGGTCGAACACCAACAGCTCGGTCTGCAGCACGCCGATCGGCAACGTCACGAGCACCATGTCGAACGGTGCGTCGCCGGACGTGGTGATCACACGTGGCCGGGCGCGTGACCATTCGATGCGCGACACGACGTGGCCCAGACGGACGTCGATGTCGTCGGCGAGGGGCGCGAGCACCGCGTCGAACCCACCGCGCGGCACCGCCGGCGCAACGGCCGTACCGCTGGGCGCGCCCCCACTGCGGCTGCGCACCGCTTCGTCGTAGCCTCGCCACGCCCATTCGGTGGCCGCCGCACCGCTGAGCATGTCGACCTGCGCAGCCATGGCG
>JBKJKR010000057.1:0-3008 GCA_046597135.1 Acidimicrobiales bacterium
CTCGCCTGCTTCCAGGGCGGCTTCTACTTCACGCCGGTCAACTGGCACCTGGTCGGCCCCGAGATCGCGTACATCGTGAACGACAGCGAGACTCGGGTGCTCGTCGTCGACGAGCGGTTCGCGGGCGAGGCCCAGCGGGTCATCCCCGAGATCAGCGTGCCGGCCACGCACCGCTTCAGCGTCGGTTCGGTCGACGGCTTCCGGCCCTACGACGAGCTCATTGCCGGGCAGTCGACCGAGCGCCCGGCCGAGCTGTCGACCGGTGCGTTCATGTTCTACACGTCGGGCACCACCGGGCGTCCGAAGGGTGTGCGTCGCGCGCTGCCCGAGATCGGCCCCGACCAGATGGGCGCGGCGTCGGGCGGGTTGTTCCTGCTGTTCAACTGCCGTCCGCACGACGGCAACGTGCATATCACGCAGGCGCCGCTCTATCACACGGCGGTCAACAACTGGACCACGACGTCACTGCAGATCGGCCACTCGGTCGTGCTCATGGATCGTTGGACCGCCGAGGGCGCGCTCGAGCGCTACGAGAAGTACCGCGTCACGCAGAGCCACATGGTCCCGACCATGTTCAACCGCATGCTGCAGCTGCCGGCCGAGGTGCGCGCCAAGTACGACGTGTCGTCGTTGCGTTCGATGGTGCACGCCGCGGCGCCGTGCCCTGTCGAGACCAAGCGGCAGATGATCGAGTGGTGGGGCAACGCGATCTGGGAGTACTACGCGGCCACCGAGGGCGGCGGCACGTGGGTCAGCGCCGATGAGTGGATGAAGTACCCCGGCACGGTGGGCAAGCCGTGGCCCAACAGCGAGGTCATCGTCGTCGACGACGACGGCGAGAAGCTCCCGCCGTTCGAGTCGGGCACGATCTACATGCGCATGGGTGGCAACCAGTTCGAGTACTACAAGGACGAGGCGAAGACGTCGAAGAGCCGCCTGAAGGACAGCGGGTTCTGGACCGTCGGCGATGTCGGGTACTTCAACGAGGACGGCTTCTTGTTCCTCAACGACCGCAGCAACGACATGATCATCGTCGGCGGCGTCAACATCTACCCGGCCGAGATCGAAGGTGCGCTCATCCAGCACCCTGCGGTGGCCGACGTCGCGGTCTTCGGCATCCCCAACGAGGACGCCGGCGAGGAGATCAAGGCGGTCATCGAGCTGCGGGCCGGCTTCGAGGCAGGCGACGAGACGACGAAGTCGATCATGGCCTACTGCCGCGACAACATCGCCCGCCAGAAGCACCCGCGCACCATCGACTACACCACCGAGATGCCACGCGATCCGAACGGCAAGCTCTACAAGCGCAAGCTCCGCGACCCGTACTGGGAAGGGCGCACGCGCTCCATCTGACCGCGCGGCGGTTGACCATCACGACGACGAAGGGGACACCGTGGCTGCACGGCTCGAAGGCAAGGTCGCAATCATCACGGGTGCCGCGCGCGGCCAAGGCGAGGCACACGCACGCCGGTTCGTCGCCGAGGGGGCCAAGGTCGTGCTCGGCGACGTGCTCGATGCCGACGGCGAACGGGTAGCGGCCGAGCTCGGCGACGCCGCGACCTACGTGCACCTCGACGTCACCAGCGAGGCCGACTGGGATGCAGCGGTTGCCGCGGCCGCCGCACTGGGCTCGCTGAACGTGCTCATCAACAACGCGGCCATCCACTGGGTGCGCCCCATCGAGCACGAGCGGCCGGACGCGCTCGAGAAGATCTGGCGGGTGAACTTCCTCGGGTCGTTCATCGGCATGCAGAAGGTCATCGCGCCGATGCGCGCCGGGGGCGGCGGGTCGATCATCAACGTGTCGTCGACCGCCGGGCTCACCGGCTTGGCGTACCACTCGGGGTACGGCCACACGAAGTGGGCCATGCGCGGTGTCACCAAGGTCGCCGCAGTCGAGCTCGGTGGCGACGGCATCCGGGTGAACTCGGTGCATCCCGGGCCCATCAACACCAACATGTTGTCATCGAGCCCGGGGGCCACCCCCGACGTGGCCCGCTTCCAGCACCTCCCGGCCCGCCGCTACGGCGAGCCGTCCGAGGTCGCCTCGCTCATGGTGTTCCTCGCGAGCGACGAGAGCGCGTTCATGACCGGTACCGAGTTCGTGATCGACGGCGGTTCGCAGGCCGGCCCGTTCCCCACGTACTCGTGGGACCCGGCCGTGCACGGCAAGTGAGGCGGGCGTGATCTCGGGGTTCGACCACCTGGCCATCACCTGCAACGACGTCGACGAGTCGATCGCCTTCTACGAGCGCGTGCTCGGCGCCGAGTTGTTGTTGGCCGAGCTCTGGCACGAGCGCAAGATGCCCGTGGCCATCATGCAGATCGGCGGGAACCGCCTGAGCCTTCACCAGGCCGTCGCCCCGGCAAAGCCTCATGCCGAGGCCCCCACCCCGGGGTCGGTCGATCTCTGCTTCCGCTGGGTCGGCCCCATTGGCGCGGCCATCGACCACCTCGCGGCAAACGCCGTCGCAGTCATCGAAGGCCCGGTGCCGCGCCCGGCCAGCAACGGCGAGCGCGGCACGTCCGTCTACTTCCGCGACGTTGACGGCAACCTGCTCGAATTCCTCACCCTCGACACCTGAGGGTTCAGCTTCGGTCCAACGGGCGGCTGCGATCGGCTCATCCGCCGATGCTCGCAGGCGCAGAAACCGCGCATCGCCGTCGTACCTTGTGCGACGAGTCGCGCCCGACCGGCCAGAGAGGGCCGCGTGAGGCATGCAAACGTCAGGTACCGCGGAGGTACTTCACGCTGCCATGTCGGGCGTGCCGCGCCCGCAGGCGGCGGCGCAGACTCGGCTCAGACGTGCTCGTCGATCTCGGCCAGGACCTGGCCGATGATCTTGGTGGCGGTGTGGACGGGGATGTCCTCGCCGCCCTCGGCGTCGGCCACTTCGTGGGCGAAGGCCTTGATGGACGGCGGGCCGCCCACGAGCACGTGACGCAGCGCCTCGGCGCTGGCTTCCGGGTCGTCGAGCTCCTCGACGGCGTCGCCGACGTGCTTCGGG
>JBKJKR010000253.1:0-2921 GCA_046597135.1 Acidimicrobiales bacterium
GTGTGGCCTGGCGCGGTGCACTCGACGGCCGATTCGTATCCCGAGTGCTCGGCCGCAGCACGACCGCCGCGATGCCGGCGCTCGCGCTGAGCGACCCGATCGGCTGGGCGATGCGCATCCTCGGCATCGAGGCCGACGCCAAGGTCTCGAAGGCTACGGTGCAACGTCGGTTCCGTGAACGGCTGCGCGACGCGCACCCCGACCACGGCGCAAAGAACGACGGCGCGGCCGAGCGCATCGCCGACCTCGCCGAGGCCCGTCGTATTCTGCTGGCGTGAACGCCGAGACGAACCCCGAGCGCACCGCCGGCGCGATGCTGCTCACTCCCGGTGCCGGCAGTTCGGCGTCGCACTCGTCGCTCGTGGCGCTGGAGAGCGCGCTGGCACCGTTGCCGGTGGCTCGCGTCGACTTCCCGTACCGGCGTGAGGGTCGCAAGGCGCCCGACCGAGCGCCGAAGCTCATCGCATGCGTGCGCGAGGAGGCCGCGCTGCTCGCTGCGGCAACGGACGTCGAGCCGTCACGACTCGTCCTGGGTGGTCGTTCGATGGGCGGCCGCATGTGCTCGCTCGCCGTGGCGGAAGGCCTGCCCGCCGCCGGCCTGGTGCTCATCAGCTACCCGTTGCACCCGCCCGGCAAGCCCGAGAACCTGCGCACGGCTCACTTCCCGATGCTCGACCTTCCGTGCCTCTTCGTGTCGGGCGAGCGCGACGCGTTCGGCACCCGCGACGAGTTCGACGAACACGTGCCGGAAATCCCGGGTCATGTCACGCAGGTGTGGGTGCCCAAGGCCGGCCACGACCTCAAGGGCAAGGACGGCCTGATCGTCGACGCGGTGCAGCAGTGGCTGCACGACGAGGGGCTCCTGCGCCGACCGTGATCACTTGACGATCTCGACCGGAACGCCCAGCGGCAGGATCGCGGCGAGCTTGTTTATTTCCTCGTTGCGCAGGCGCACGCAGCCCGAGCTGACCTTCTGACCGATGCTCGTGGGGTCGTTCGTGCCGTGGATGCCGAGCTGGCCCGGCCCACCGTTGAAGGTCTCGAGCACTTCGCTGAAACCCGACAGCCCGTAGGCGTAGGTGCCGTACACAGTGTTGGGCGTGGGCGGGCGCAGCAGCTCGGTGGTGTAGTAGCGGCCGCCGGGTGTGGGGGTGTTGTCCTTGGCCACGCCGATGGATGTCTCGAGGATCAGGTCGTTGCCCTGCGTGACCTTGATGCGGAACTCCGAGAGCCTGACCTCGATGTGGAAGTTGTGGCGCGAGAGCGTCACGTCGCCCCGTCGGATCCAGCCGTCGGAGCCGTTGGGTCGCACGGGCAACAGCACACGGAGCCAGTTGTCCTGCGTCCCTTCCACGAGGAACACGACCGGTACACCGTTCACGTTGGGGCTCTTCAACGAACGCGTCGGCTTGGCGGCGTCGGGTGAGGCGAAGATCTCGATGTTGGACGTCGCCGCGGTGGCCACCACCGATACGCCCTCCGCGTTCGGATCGAGCGTGGCCACCTTCGAACCGCCGGTGGGATCGGCGGTGCTGGTCGGCGGGTCGGCGCCGTCGAGCTCGGGACGCGAGCCCGCACACGCGCCGGCCACCAGGGCCAGCACGACGAGCCACGTCGCGAGAAGGGAAGCCGGCCGACGCATCAATGCCGAACGCTACCGGGCGCAATGGTGCCGTCGGCCGGATTGATCTGTTCGAGCTCGAGGTGCGCGGTCTCGGGATACAGGAGCAACACGAGGCCGGCCACGAGCAGCGGACCCACCGCCAGCACGGCGAGCGCTTTGCCCAACCCGACCTCGTCGGCGAGATGGGACGCGATCACGAGGCCCATCGTGCTGCCGAGCACACCGGCGATCGACACGAAGCCGTTGGCCCGTCCGCGCGAACGGGTGCCGAACAGCTCGGGTCCGTACACGCCGAGTGCGGGAATCGTCCCTGCGCCGACGACGATGCCGATCAGCTGCCAGATCCACATCGGCCAGCCGTGCGTGAGGAACGAGATCACGATGGCCGACGAGCCGAGCACCAGCGCGACGGCGCCCACGATGCGCCTCCCGCGGCTCTCGGCCAGGCGTCCACCGAGGAACACACCGACGCCGATCGGTGTGCTGGTGACCACCGTGAAGAGCGTGATGCGTGCCGCGTTGAAGCCGCGCTCGTCGCGGAGGAACTCGTTCTGCAACTGCGACGCCGGCGTGCGGGACGCAAGGATCAAGAAGCCCGACAGCGCCAGCAACGCGAGCCGGTCGCGCGCGATCGCCGGCGCCACGGCGTGTGTGGACGCGACCTCGAACCGACGCGTCTCGGGCAGCTGACGCACGACGTGCCACAGCAGCGGCAACGCGAGCAGGGGGATGACGTAGACGATGCGCCATGCGCGCACATCGAGGTCGGCGACCGGCAGCACCCACACCGCCATGCCTGCCCCGAGGCCCGCGACGAGGGTGAGCACGCTCAGTCCGTAGGCACGCGCTCCGGCGGGCAGCTCCTCGGCGGCGATGATCGTGACCAGGATCGCGACGGCCGTGGTGATGCCGCGCGCCATGGTCTGGCTGGCGCCCAGCGTCCACAGGTTGACGGACACCGCGCCGAGCGCGGTGAAAACGCACGCGGCCATGGTTCCCCACGCGGTGAACACCCGGCGCCCGTGACGGTCGGCGGCGGTGACGATGGCCATCGACAGGAAGATGCCGATGCGCACCGCGGCGAGCGTGTTGCCCTGGGCCCCCTTGTCGTTGTCGAACTCGTCCGCGGCGAACGTGATGGTCTGGGTGATCACGGTGCCGAGGTAGCCGCACACCATCGACACCGTGCACAACAACGCAAGGACCGTCGAGGCGCGGGCATCGAGCTGTGCGGGCGGTGCCCACCATGGGGTGTGCCCCTTCGCCGGCCGGCGGCGGAGCTGACGTGCGATGGGCA
>JBKJKR010000208.1:0-2678 GCA_046597135.1 Acidimicrobiales bacterium
GGTCCGACGAGTTCCCGTCCTTCTACAGCCGGACGAGTGGCTTCGACGCGCCGCGACGCCTCGACGGGCCGGCGGCGATCGCCGCGTTCCTCGACGCGCAAACCGCGCTCGGTTTGCGGAGCGGCGCGGTGATCGCCAACCCCATCCCCCTCGTGGATGAGATCCCACGCGGCGAGATCGACGGCATCATCGCCGGCGCGCTCGACGAGTTGGAACGGGCCGATGTGCACGGTCGCGACGTCACGCCGTGGTTGCTCGGCCACATCGTGGAGGCCACAGCGGGCCGCAGCCTGAGAGCCAACATCGCACTCGTGAAGAACAACGCCGCGTTGGCGGCGCAGATCGCGGACGCGCTGGCGAACCGCTGAGGTTGCCGCCGGCGCGTCCGCGATCGAGCACGGATCAGGCGAGGGCCTTCTCGATGGCCTCGCGGACCTCGGGTGCATCGGGCGCGACCGTGGGCGCGAACCGCGCGACGACGTTGCCGCCGCGATCGATGACGTACTTCTCGAAGTTCCAGCGGATGTCGCCGGAGTGACCGGTGCCGTCGGCGGCGGTGTTGAGCTCCTTGAACAAGGCGTGCTGCGGCTGGCCGTTCACGTCGACCTTGGCCGACAAGGGGAACGTGACGCCGTAGGTGGTCGAGCAGAACTCGACGATCTCGCCCTCAGTGCCCGGCTCCTGGCCGCCGAACTGATTGCACGGGAAACCGATGACCGAGAAGCCCTTGTCCTTCAGTTCCTCGTGCAGCGCCTCGAGCGCGGTGTACTGCGGGGTGAGCCCGCACTTGGACGCGACGTTCACGAACAGCGCCGCATTGCCCTTGACCGAACCGAGCAGGTTCGGGGTTCCGTCGATGGCGTCGATCTCGATGTCGTACACACCCATGTGGTGGCTCCTCTTCATGATCCGCGGGGAATCCGCCGGATGGTCGTGGGTCGACACTATCGAGCAAGCCCCCGCGTTGTTGGGGCAGACTCCGGCCATGGCAGCGACATGGCAATCCATCCCCGTCCCGGAGCTCGTCCCCGGCGACCGCATCCGATTCCGCGGCACCGAGTTCGACATCGGGCGCATCGACCCGCGGTTCCTCGGCATCGACGCGATGGTCTGCATCATCGAGGACACGCCCACCCGTTGGCACGCCTACCCCGCCCAGAAGACCGAAGTCGTCGAGTCCCTGCGCGACTGAGCCGGCGCACCTCATGCTCTTGGACGGAAAGGTTGCGGTGGTCACCGGCGCCGGTCGCGGCACCGGGTCGGTGATCGCCCGACGGTTCGCCGAGGAGGGGGCCACGGTCGTCGTGGTCGACATCCTCGAGGCGGAAGGAACCGCGCTCGCCGCGGCTCTCGGCGCGCCCGCCACGTTCCACAAGTGCGACGTCACCGACGAAGCCGCTTGGGGCGTGTTGGCGCATGCGGTTCTTGCGGAGCACGGGCGCATCGATGTGCTCGTGAACAACGCGGCCATCTTGCACATGGGTGGCATCGAGCACACCACGGCGTCCGAGTTCCGGCGCGTGTTCGACGTGAACACGCTCGGCGCGTTCCTCGGCATCAAGGCCGTCACGCCCGCAATGCGCGACAACGGTGGTGGGTCCATCGTCAACATCGCATCGATCGATGCCCTGCAGGGCATGAACGGGCTCAGTGCGTACACCACGAGCAAGTGGGCGTTGCGCGGACTCACCAAGGCAGCCGCGGTCGAGCTGGGTCGCGACAACATCCGCGTGAACACCGTGTGCCCGGCCGGTGGCAACCCTGCGATGTACGCGCCGTGGGGCGACAAGCTCGCCGGGCTGACCGACGAGATCGCGAGCTATCACCACACGCGCCCCATCGCCCGCAACGTCACGCTCGACGAGATCGCCGACGTTGCGGTGTTCTTGGCCGGAGATCTCTCGCGCATGGTCACCGGCGTCGACGTACCGGTCGACGGCGGCCACCTCGCTGGTGATCACGTCGGCGGGTTCAACGCCCTCTGATCTTCACCAGGCTGATCTTCACCAGGCGGTAGCCACGACACCGCCGTCGACCACGAGCTCGGTGCCCGAGATGAACGATGCGTCGTCGCTCAGCAGAAAGCGGATGCCGGTTGCGATGTCGGCCGGCTGACCGATGCGACGCAACGGTGCACGGCTCACGAACCGGTCGGTGCCCGCGGCGCCGAGCGACGGAGCCATCATCGGCGTGTCGATGAAGCCCGGACACACGCAGTTGATCCGCACGCCTTGGGGGCCGAGCCGCGCGGTGGCCGAACGGGCCAGCCCGAGCATGCCCGACTTGGCTGCGCAGTACGCCGGGTTCGCATCGAAGCCGACGATGGCCGCCATGGAGGCGACGAGCACGACTGCCGAGCCCGGGTTGGCCGTGAGATCGGGGCTGAGCTCGCGGATGAGCACGGCCGCCGCGGTGAGATGTGTTGCGATGGCCAGGTTCCACACGGCGTCGTCGAACGAGTCGATCGGGCCCGCGCCGACGATGCCGGCGCCGTGGACGAGGCCGCCGATGGATCCGAGTGCCGCGCGGGTGTCACGAATGGCCGCCACGAAGGCTGCGTGATCGGTGACGTCGACACCGATGCCGATCGCCGGTACGCCGTACTTGTCGTGCACCTCGGCGGCCACCTCGACGGCACGTTCGCCGTTGAGGTCCCACGCGGCGACAGGTCGACCGGC
>JBKJKR010000270.1:0-6296 GCA_046597135.1 Acidimicrobiales bacterium
CGTGGCGCAAGGACGTCCACGGCATCGCGATCACGGTCACCAACTCGGCTGTGTTCGACAAGGCCTGGATCGGCTGATCCTCGCGAACGGGCAGCTCATGATTCGAGCTGCCGGCAAGCACTGGGCTCTGGCAAGGTTCGGGCGTCGAATTCGGCGCTCGGACCTTGCCGGTTCCCGTTCTGGGGGAGGATGAGGACATGGGCATCCGACGGGATCGACGTGGCGCGATCGAAGTCCTCACCATCGACCGACCAGAGAAGCGCAACGCGCTCGATCCGCCGACGATCGATGCGATCGGCGAGACGTTCCTCGAGATCGAGCACGACGATTCGGTCGCGGTGCTCGTCATCACCGGGGCGGGGGATCGGGCGTTCTGCGCGGGCATGGACCTCGCCTCGTTCGCCGATGGCCGTCAGCGGCTCGCCGGCGCCGCTGCTGCGCGGTACGAGGCCTTCTACCGCACCGGCCTGGCCAAGCCCGTGGTCGCCGCCGTCAACGGTTCGGCCGTGGGCGGGGGCTTCGAACTGCTGCTGGCCTGTGACCTCGCAGTCGCCGCCGATCACGCGCTGTTCGGCATCCCCGAGGTGAAGCGGGGCCTGTTCGCCGGGGCCGGCGGCACGTTGCTGCCCACCCGGGTCCCGGCCGCGATCGCCCTCGAGATGGGGCTCACCGGTGACCTCATCACCGCGGCCCGCGCCTACGAGCTCGGCCTCGTGAATCGGGTGGTGCCGGGGGCCGATGTCCTGGTCGAAGCCATCGCGATCGCCGAGCGCATCGCGGCCAACGCACCGTTTGCCGTGCGCGTCACGAAGCGACTGATGTACGACGCGCTCGAGTCGCCCACGTCGGTGGCCTGGACGCACGTCATGGACGCGCTGCCCGAGGTGCTCGCGACCGCGGACGCCCAAGAAGGATCCCGTGCGTTCGTCGAGAAGCGGCCGCCTCGCTGGAGCGGCGCCTGACGGCGCGATCGCCGTGCGCGAGGAGGTCCACGCGCACGGACAAGCTCTCGGTGGCGTACCGGCGCATGCTCGCCTCGTTCGTCGGCGATCCTGCGGCTACCGTTCGGAGTGGGGTGTCCTGAGGTAGCCGTCCACGGCGCCGTTCGTTCCCCGGGGAGGTTCCGTGTCGGCAACAGCGACGGTGATCGAGGTCGAGAGGGTGTTCGACGGGGTCTCGTGCGATGTCACGTTGCTCGAGGACCTCTTCACGGCAAACGGACCGTACTGGAACCAGGGCCGCTACCTGTCGGCCGCGGGCGCGGCATCACAGATGCCCGGCGGGGTGGCGTCGACCATCGGTGTGCCGTGGTACCGCCAGGATTGGGCGTTGGGTGGCCGCCCGCTCGTCGACGGCGTCGAGCATCTGCTCGGCTACGCGCCGTTCATCGATGCGGCCCGCGCGGTCTTCGGTGGCGAGGTCGTGCGTCCGCACACGCTGTACGCCAACGTGCAGTTGCCGGCGATCGGCACCGACCTCGGTCACACCGACGTCCCTGAGTTTCGCGGCATGACCCGCGATCGGTATCCGGTCGCGCTGTTGCACCTGATGAACCGGTCACGGTTGTTCACGGCGTGGCAGCTCGACATCTGCACCGCGGTCACCTGGTTGTGGGACGGCCCGCGCGGCGACTTCGTGCTGTGGGAAGGCGGTCCGCAGTCCGCGCCGCGCCGCTACCCGCCGCCACTCACGGGCCGGGCGGTGGTCAGCGACAACGACCGCGTGTTCCACGCCGTGGGCGACTTCGCCTCACCCGAAGGACCTGACGCGGCCGACCTCACGCCCACGAGCGAGGTCCACGTGGTCGGCGACCGCCTCGAGCTGCGACACGACACGGTGGTCCGTGGTTCATGGCCACGCTCCGCGGTCCGGCGATCGTTGTCCTGGAAGGCCTACGTGTTCGCCGACGAACTCGCGGCACGCGTGTACGACGACCACCTCGACGACCTCGACGAGGCCAAGGTCCTGCAGGTGTTCGCCTCCGAGCTCGATGCTCGCGGAGTGGCCCGGCCGGCCCAGCTCGCAGTCGACGATTCGCTCCTGAGCACGCTGGCCACGGCCTGGCCCAAGTCGGTGCCCGTACCGAGTTGAGCCAGGCCAGGCCCGTCGCGGCTACCTTCGTGGCATGCGTCCCCCAACGGATGACCCGATAGCGCGCCTGCGTTCGGTGTGCATGGCGCTACCGGAGGTCGCCGAGCGACCGAGCCACGGGTCACCGGCCTGGTTCGTGCAAGGCAGGAAGACCCTGGCCACCCTTGACGACCACCACCACGGCGTCGACCACATCGCGTTCTGGTGCCCGGCGCCGCCCGGTGTGCAGGCCGAGCTGGTCGAGCAGGAACCGGGTCGGTTCTTCCGGCCACCGTACGTAGGACATCGCGGCTGGGTGGGGGTGCGCATCGACCGTGACCCCGAATGGGACGAGATCTCGCGCATCCTCGAGGAGGCGTACCGCCTGGTCGCGCCCCGCAAGCTCGTCGCGCTGCTTCGCTGATTCGCCGGATGTCCGCGGCTCCCCGCACGGTCAGCGTTCGGATCCCGCAGCCCATGTCACCGCCGCCGGAGGTCTGCCGTATGCCGTTTTCGTGAAATAACCGCCCGATCGGCCGATGGGAGGCGCACACGACGAGTGCGCGAGAGGTCGATACGGTGGCGGTAGAGGCTGGGGACAAGCGGACACGAGCGAGGCGCGCCGCGCGCCCGGTCAACCCCACCGCACGCCTACCCGAGCCGCCTGAGCGCGACGTCCTCGCTGCGGTAGCCCGGCAGGTCGACGAGTTCCCGGGCCACCCGGCCGTCGACGACGGTGCCGTCGTGCTCACGTACCGTGACGTCTGGGAGCGAGCCGGACGCCTCGCCGAGCACCTCGCCGCAGCGGGCGTCGACCGCGAGGACCGAGTCGTGATCGCCGGCCCGCGCAGCGCGGCGTGGGTGGTCGGGTTCCTCGGTGCGCTCCGCGCCGGAGCGGTCGCCGTACCGGTGTCGACGATCTTCCCGGCGGAGCGCGCCGCCACGATGGTGCGCAAGGCCGGGGCAGGTCACGCGATCGTGGTCGGTGACGAACCCGAGTGGGTGCGACCGCTTCGGACGATCTCGATCGGCGCCGACGCGACCCCGCGAACGGCCGATCTCCCACGAGCGACCCCGGCCGCCCAGGGCGAGCACGCCACCATCTTCTTCACGAGCGGAACCACTGGGTCGCCCAAGGCCGTCCTGGGGACCCACGTCGGACTCGCCACGCTGGCCGCGTGGTACCGCACCACCTTCGCCATGTCGACCGCCGACCGCGCCTCCCTCGCCACGAACATCGGCTTCGTCGTAACCCTGCGGAACCTGTTCGGCGCGTTGACCGGCGGGGCGACGCTGTGCATCGCCCCGGACCTGCTGCTGCCCGAGCGGGCCATCGCCTGGGTCGCGGACTCGCGATGCACCGTTTTGCACACGACGGCGACCACGGTTCGCAGCTGGCTCGCCGAACGAGATCCCGACGCTCCCCGGCCTACGTTGCGCTGGACGGTCTTCGGCGGGGAGCCGCTCCCCGACACGGTGGCCCAGGCATGGCGCGCAGTGATTGCGGGGAGCGGTCGTATCGCGAACGCCTGGGGCGCGACCGAACTGGGCGGCACGCGAGCGTGGTTCGAGGTCCCGGATCCTCCACCTCGGGGCATCCAGCCGTTGTTGCACCCCCTGCCCGGCACGCAGTTGCTGATCCTCGACGGCGATGGCACCGCCCTGTGCGACGTCGACCAGCCGGGTGAACTGGTCGTGCGGGCCCGCGATCTTCCCGTGGGGTACATGAACGACCCCGAGGCGACGGCCCGAACCTTCGTGGCCAACCCCTTCTCGCGTCGTCCCGACGATCGGGTCGTCCGCACCGGCGATCGCGCGGTCCGACGCGTCGGCGGCTCGATCGAGATCCTCGGCCGCACCGATGACCAGGTCAAGCTCGGCGGCTTCCGGATCGATCCGGGCGAGGTTGCCGGTGTCCTGCGTGCCCACCCCGACGTACACGAGGCACACGTCCTGTCGCACCTGGCGGATGACGACGCGCCCGTGCTCGTCGCGTTCGTCATGCTCGACGCGACGCGCCCCGTCGACCTGGCGGCGCTGCGGGCCGATCTGCGCCGGCGGTGTGGATCGGTGCTGCCGCTGAAGGCGGTACCGCGGCGGTTCGAGATCGTCGATCGGTTCCCGCTCAACGACGCAGGCAAGCTCGACCGTCGCGCGCTGCTGGCCCTGCTCGATGCGCCCGCCGCGCGACGCGATCCGCGGCCGGACCCGACTGTCGCACTGCCCGCGCCGCCCGACGGCACGCTGCTCGACGACCTTGCGCACCACGTTCTCGAACGCCCGGCCGGCGTCGCGCTCGACGACGGGTCCACCACGGTCACCTTCGACGAGCTGTGGTCGCGCGCCGGTGCGCTGGCCGGCCGGCTCGCCGGCGCCGGCGTCACCACCGGCACCCCGGTGCTCGTGTGGGGACCTCGTAGCTCCGCGTTCGCCACGGCGATGCTCGCTGTCCTGCGCGCGGGCGGCGTGGTCGTGCCGTGCGCCTCGATGCTCCCCGATGCCCGGTGCGCAACGATGGCGCACGAGCTCGGCGCGACGCACGCGATCGTGATCGGGCAGACCCCCGGCTGGGCCCGTGATCTGACCCCACTCGAGATCGACGGCGACGCCGTGGCCCGCCATGACGGGCCCGTCGCGACCCCGGCCGCCCCGGGGCCGCACGCCTACGTGTTCTTCACGAGCGGTACCACCGGAACGCCGAAGGCCGTGCTCGGCCGCCATGCCTCTCTGGCCGAGTACCTGCGCTGGTGGCGCGACGCGTTCGCCGTGACCCGCGACGACCGCGTGTCGATGACGACGAGCACCGCCTTCGACGTGACGCTCCGCAACCTTTTCGGGCCCCTCGTGGCCGGGGCCACGGTGTGCGTCGCCCCCGACGGACTGCTGCCCGAGGACGGCCTCACCTGGCTCGCCACGGCGCAGGTGAGCGTGCTGCACGTGACGCCGTCGCTCGCCGCGTCCTGGCTCGACGAAGCCGGAACCGGCGCGCTGCACAACAGCGCGCTCCACAACAGAGCGCCCCGCGACGGCGCGCTCCGGTGGACGCTGTTCGCGGGCGAGATGCTCACCGACGCGCTGGTCGCCCGCTGGCGCGCGGTGCAACCCGGTGCGATCGGCAACATGTACGGCCCCACCGAGACGACCATGTCGCGATGCCTCTACGTGGTGCCTGATCTGCCGCTCTCCGGACCCCAACCCGTGGGCGCGCCGCTCCCCGCTTCGCAGGTGCTGGTGGTCGACGCCGAGGGCGCACTGTGCGAGATCGGCGTGCCGGGCGAGGTGCTCATCCGCACGCGGGCCGGCACGGCCGGCTACGCGAACAACGCGGCCGAGCAGGTCCTGCGATTCGTGCCGAACCCTTTCACCGACGACCCCGACGACGTCGTGTACCGCACTGGTGACTGCGGCACCTATCTCCCTGACGGCCAGCTGCAGCTGACGGGTCGCGTCGACGACCAGGTGAAGATCGGCGGCGTCCGGGTCGAACCGGCGGAGGTGACCGCGGCCCTGGTACGCCACGACGACGTCCGCGCCGCGCACGTCCAGGCCCGGCTCGCACCCGATCACGATCCCGAGCTCGTGGCGTTCGTCGTGTCCGACGTGCCCCCGCCGGAGCGCACCGCGTGCACCGCGCGGTTGCGGCGTCACTGCGGCGGGCTCCTCGCCCCCGCCGCCATCCCGGGTCGCTTCGTGTTCGTCGACCGGCTACCGATGACGACCAACGGCAAGGTCGACCGCACGGCCCTCCTGGCGTTGCTCGACGCGCCGGCCCCGCCCGGCGACGAGCCGGCGTTCGATCTCGACGCGCTGGTCGGGGTGTGGCGCGAGGTGCTCCGACGCGACGACATCGATGCCGAGACCAACTTCTTCGACGTGGGCGGCAGCTCCGTGATGGCCGTACGGCTCGCGCACCGGCTACGCGATCTCGCTGATCACGTGGTGACGATCCACGACCTTCTCGACGCGCAGACGCCGCGCGAGCTGCACACGTTCCTCTCGGGCACCGACGTCCTCGCGACAGACGATGCCGCGACTGCGGATGGTGGCGGCGCACCGGTCGCGCTCCACCGCCAGGTCGCCCGGTGGGCCACGGTCACCCCCGACGCGTATGCGCTCGACGCGACCGGGAGGTCGCACACCTACGCCCACCTCGAGATGCAGGTGCGCGCGGTGGCGAACCACTTGGTGGCGCTCGGGGTCGAACCTGGTGCGCTGGTCGCCGTCCA
>JBKJKR010000286.1:0-6236 GCA_046597135.1 Acidimicrobiales bacterium
TCATCGGCGACGAGATCATGGGAGTGAGATCGTTGCGGATGATGGCTTGATCCTCCACGAAGTAGGGGGTGGCTGCTTGGGGCAGTATCGACGGCACGGGCGAGCGGATCAGCATACGGACGATGAAGATCAGATCTCCATCGGGTGAACCGGTTCTTGTCGGATGCGGCCGGACCCGGAGTCAGGGACAGCCTATGAGACGTGGAATGAGCGTGTCAGCGGTCGCCGGTAGGGTTGTTGTCGGATGCCCGAGAAACCCCTGACCCTCTTCGACGATCCCAACGCCGGGCGGTCGCTGAACACGTACGAGCCGGCGCCCCGACCGGGTGTCACCGGTGCGGTTCCGGCGGTCGACGACGTCGCCGAGGCGGGGTACGACGCCGACGACGAGGCGGCCGAGGGCATGGGGACTGGTGACGACGACGGCTACCGCCGGCCTGATCTGCTCGACGGTCTCAACCCCGTGCAGCTCGAAGCGGTGATCCACACCGAGGGCCCGCTCCTCGTCATCGCCGGGGCCGGCTCGGGCAAGACACGCGTGCTCACCCACCGCATCGCCCACCTGATCCGCAACGAGGGCGTGTCGCCGTTCGAGATCCTTGCGATCACGTTCACCAACAAGGCCGCCGACGAGATGAAGCAGCGCGTCGCGTCGCTCGTCGGTTCCGTCGCGCACAAGATGTGGGTGTCCACGTTTCACAGCGCGTGCGTGCGCATCCTGCGTCGCGACGGTTCGCGGCTCGGGTTCCCGTCCTCGTTCACCATCTACGACCAAGCCGACGCCGTGCGCCTCACCGGCTACGTCCTCCGCGATCTCAACATCGACCCCAAGAAGTTCCCGCCGCGCTCGGTGCACGCCACCATCAGCGCGGCGAAGAACGACTACGTCGGCGTCGAGGAGTTCGCCGAGCGCGCGAAGGTCATCTACGAGAAGCGCATCGGCGAGGTGTACCGCGAGTACCAGGCGCGCCTGCTGAAGGCCGGCGCGATGGACTTCGACGATCTGCTGGTCAACGCGGTCGAGCTGTTCCGCCTGCACCCCGACGTGCTGGCGTCGTATCGACAGCGGTTCCGCTACGTGCTGGTCGACGAGTACCAGGACACCAACCGCGTGCAGAACGAGCTGGTGATGCTGCTCACCGGCGATCACCGCAACGCCTTCGTGGTCGGGGACAGTGATCAGTGCCTGCCGGCGGGCACCCTCGTGCGCACGCCCGACGGGACCATCCCGATCGAGCAGCTGCAGGTCGGTGACGAAGTCCTCGGTACCGGTGGTACCTGTGAGGCGATGCCCGGCCGGGTCACGCGGGTGGCCAAGGGTCGGACGACCGAACCACTGGTCTCGGTCCGCGCCGGCGGGTCCGTCGTGCGCGGCACGCCACATCACATCGTGTTCGCCGATACGGCGCTACCCGCCGCGCGGTGGCTCGTGTACGTCATGCACCGTGCCGATCGCGGGTGGCGCATCGGCGTCACCATGACGGTGCGTCCGTCGCGAGTCGGCCGGACCGATCCTGGGTTTCGTGTGCGTCTCAACCAGGAGCACGGCGACGCCATATGGGTGTTGCGCGTCTGTGGAACCCGGGCCGAGGCCGGGTACTGGGAGGCGTTCCTCTCGGCCGAGTACGGGCTGCCCACGGCCTGCTTCCATGCCCTCGGTCGCCCGGGCGGCATCGGACAGGACTACCTCGATCAGCTCTTCCGCGAGCTCGACACCGCGACGAGGGCCAAGAGACTGTTCGACGAGTTCGAGCTCCATCTCGACTTTCCGCATCACCGGGCGAACGGTGGTGGCCGGCGCCAGTCGCTCAACCTGACCATGTTCGGCGATGGCCGGGGAGCCGTGCACTCGCATCGGGTGCAGTGGTCTTCGAACCGCGTCGAGATCGCCGATCGCCTGCGGGAGGCGGGTTACTCGGTGCGTCCGGGCAAGCACGCCAGCCTGCGCGTCGAGTCCAGTCGCAAGAGCTACGTCGAAGCCGTCTCGCTGGCTCGCGAGATCGCGGCGGCCGGCGGTCTGCAGCTCAATCGCCGCGCGCTGATCGACGGGCGCATTTGGGCGTTCATGCCGCTGAGCCACCTACGTGTTGGCATGCAGGTGCTCGTCGAGCGCGACGGACGTCTCGTGCCCACCGTCATCGATGAGGTGACCGTCGAGCCGTACGACGGTCCGGTGTACGACCTCGAGGTTGAGGCGACCCACAGCTACGTCGCCGACGGCGTGCTGGTGCACAACTCGATCTATCAGTTTCGAGGTGCTGATATTCGCAACATCCTCGAGTTCGAGGAGACGTTCCCCGACGCGAGCGTCATCCTGCTCGAGCAGAACTATCGCTCGACGCAGACCATTCTCGACGCGGCCAACGCGGTCATCGCGAACAACACCGGGCGCAAGCCCAAGGAGCTGTGGACCGATCAGGGCACCGGCTCGCCCATCGTGCGCTACTTCGCGGACGAGGAGAGCGACGAGGCGCAGTGGGTCGCCTACGAGCTGGCGCGCCAGCACGACAGCGGCACGTACCGCTGGGGCGACATGGCGGTCTTCTACCGCACCAACGCGCAGAGCCGCGTGCTCGAGGAGTACCTCGTGCGCGTCGGCATCCCGTACAAGGTGGTCGGCGGCACCAAGTTCTATGACCGTCGCGAGATAAAGGACGCGTTGGCCTACCTGCACGCCATCGTGAACCCCGCCGACGAGGTGAACGTCAAGCGGGTCCTCAACGTGCCCAAGCGCGGCGTGGGTGACAGCACCGTCGCCAAGCTCGACGCGTGGGCCCGCGCGCACGGGTTGGCCTTCTTCGCGGCACTGCGTCGGGTCGACGAGCTCGACGTGCGTGGCCCCGCGGTGCGCGGCATCGCGTCGTTCGTCGCCTTGGTCGACGATCTCGCCCTCAAGGTCGCCGAAGGCCCGGGCGCGCTGCTCGAAGCGGTGCTCGAGCGCAGCGGGTACGCCGCCGAACTGCAGGCCGAGCGCTCCATCGAGGCTGAGGGACGGCTCGAGAACCTCGCCGAGCTCGTGGGCACGGCGCGCAGCTTCGACACGGTCGACGAGTTCCTCGAACAGGTGAGCCTGGTGGCCGATGTCGACGAGATCGACGGCGACGAGTCGAAGGTCATCCTCATGACCCTCCACGCAGCCAAAGGTCTCGAGTTCCCGGTGGTGGTGCTCATGGGGCTCGAGGACGGCGTCTTCCCCCACATCCGCGCGCTCGGTGAACCCGATCAGATGGAAGAGGAACGGCGGCTCGCCTACGTGGGCATCACGCGGGCCCGCGAGCGGCTGTACATCACGAACGCGTGGTGTCGCATGTTGCACGGGACCACGCAGTACAACCCGCCGAGCCGGTTCATCGACGAGATCCCCAAGGCGTTGCTGCACGATGCCGAGGGCAGTCGCTCGACGCGCCGCGGTGGGTCGTCCGGCCGGTCGGGTTCGGGCTCCTCGTCGGGCTCGTGGTCGGGCTCGGGTTCCGGTTCGTCGTACGGGTCGGGCTCGTCGTTCGGTTCACGCGGCGGACGTTCGGGCGACGACCCGTGGACGGGCAAGGTCTTCGGCGGCGGCAACGCGCACCGCGACGAGATCGTCGAGCGCGCCGCGCGCACGCCGGCGCCCCAACCGTCGCACGCCAACCTGCTCGGCCTGCGCCTGGGCGAGGACGTGCGGCACCCCAAGTTTGGCGAAGGGGTCATCCTCGACCTCGAGGGCGAAGGCGACAAGACGGTGGCGGTCGTCCGATTCCGCGACGGGGAGAAGCGGTTGCTCCTGTCGTGGGCTCCGCTCGAAAAGGTCTAGACGACGGGGTGGGCACGCCTCGTACACTCCGCCGATGGCGCAGCGTGCGGTGCTCGGAACCTGCCATCACGACTGCCCGGATTCCTGCGGTTGGATCGCCACCGTCGACGACGACGCACCCGGCGGGCCGGTGGTGGTGAAGCTCCGCGGCAACCCGGCGCACCCGTACTCGCGCGGCGAGCTGTGCCCGAAGGTCAGCCGTTTCGTCGAGCGGGTCTACGCGCCCGACCGTGTGCTCTACCCACTGGTGCGCGACGGTGCGAAGGGCGGCGGTTCGTTCCGGCGCGCGTCGTGGCCCGAGGCGCTGGCATTGGTGCGCGATCGCGTCGGCGCGGTGATCGCCGAGCACGGTGGCGAGTCGGTGGTCGGTTGGGGGAGCGCGGGCAACCAAGGCGTGCTCAGCCACTCGAGCCTCGACCAACGGTTCTTCGCGCACCTGGGCGCGACGCGCATGACCGGGTCGATGTGCGGCGCCACCGCCGGCGCAGGCGTCAAGACCACGCTCGGGTCGGCGCGCACTGCGGATCCGACCGACGTGCGCCACGCCGAACTGGTGCTCCTGTGGGGTACCAACACGCGACTCACCAACCGCCACCTGTGGCCTTTCGTCGAAGAGGCACGCGCGAACGGTGCCACCGTGTGGGTCATCGACCCGGTGCGAACGATCACCGCGGAAGCCGCCGACGTGTTCGTGCAACCGCGGCCCGGCACCGACGTCGCGTTGATGCTCTCGGTGATGCACGTGCTCGTGCGCGACGACTTGCTCGACCACGAGTACATCGACCGCTACGCCACCGGGTTCGACGAGCTTGCGACCCGCGTCGCGAGTTGGCCGCCTGAACGAGCAGCCGCAGTGTGCGGTCTCGAGTCGGCGGTCATCGAAGCGCTCGCCGTTGCCTACGGTTCGACGCAGCGGGCATTCATCCGCACGCTCATCGGTGCCGAGCACCATCAGCACGGCGCGATGTTCTTCCGCACCCTGGCATGCCTTCCGGTGCTCACGGGCGCATGGCGCGTGCAGGGCGGTGGGCTCGCTCGATCGGTCGGCTCCTGGTTCTCGACCGCCGTAGATGACGACGCGTTCGCCCTCCCCGCCACCGCCCCCTCGGTCGGCGCGCGGCCGCGAACGCTCTCGGTCAACCACATCGGCCGCTGGTTGGCTGATCCGGCCGAGAACGTCCGCGCGCTCTTCGTGTGGAACGGGAACCCCGCGGTTTCGGCACCGAACACCAACGGCGTTCTCACCGGGCTGGCCCGCGACGACCTGTTCTGCGTGGTCAGCGAGCAGTTCCTCACCGACACCGCACGGTTCGCCGACATCGTGCTGCCGGCCACCACGCAGCTCGAACAGCTCGACGTCGTCCCGGCGTGGGGCCATCTCCATCTCGGATGGAACGAACCGGCCATTGCGCCGCGTGGCGAGTCGGTGCCCAACACCGAGATGTGGCGCCGGTTGGCGGCGGCGTTCGGGATCGACGATCCGTTCTTCGATCTCGACGACGAGGCACTGCTGCGCCGGGCGTTCTTCGATCACGTCGATCTCGACCAGCTGCGCGCCGACGGGTTCCAACGCCTGCAGCTTCCCGAACCCCTGCAGCCCTACGCGAGCGGCGGCTTCGACGCGCCCGACGGCAAGGCCATGCTCACCAACCGCGGTCTGCCCTCCATCGGCGTCGACGTGCTGCCCGACTACTCGCCCCCCACGATCGACGCGACCTACCCGTTCGCGCTGTTGTCACCGAAGACCTACACCCGGTTCTTGAACTCGTCGTATTCGCATCATCACGCCGACCGCGAAGCGGACCCGTGCGTCGAGATCGATCCCGCCGACGCGGCCTCGCTGGGCATCCTCGAAGGCGCACATGTTCGCGTCTTCAACGATCGCGGTTCGCTCGTGCTGCCGGCCTGCTTCACCGGGCGCGTGCGGCCGGGGGTGGTGGCCATCGCGTGGGGCCGTTGGGGCGATGCCGCCGCGGTCAACATGCTCACCAGCGACACCTTGGCCGACTGGGGAGGGGGCGTCGCGTACTACTCCGCACGAGTCGCACTCGAACGGGCCTGACTCATCGATAGTGCGCGGCCATTGCTGTCGCCTCGACGCTGAACCGGGCGCGCAGCGCCGCCGGTGCGAGCACCTCGACGTGTGCGCCGAGCCCGAGCAGCTGGCCGAAGGCCACGTCCTCCGACTCGACCTCCAGATCGACCTCGACCCGACCGGGGTTCGTTGGCGACGCCGCAGCGGCGTCGAGCGCCCGGGCAGCGGCGGCTCGGTCGACGACACGGTGGAGCGAACGTTGCCCCGACTGGTCGAGGCGCAGTCGCACCGATGCGCGCAGGATCGAACGGTTGAACTCGTCGGCCGATGCGGCCCACGCGGCCGCCAGGTCGAAGGTGGGTCGCTCGAAGCGTTCGTCGAGGACGGTGGCGTCGACGATGCGATCGA
>JBKJKR010000295.1:0-6571 GCA_046597135.1 Acidimicrobiales bacterium
GCGCGGCACCAGGCCGTAGTGCAACGTGAGCTCGTCGCTGAGGTAGCGACCCTCGGCCACCTTTATGGGGTCGACCTCGCCGATGAGGTCGGCGATGGACGTGTCGGGGGTGGCCAGCTTCTCGCCGTAGCGGTTGTCGCGGTGCACCCAGTCGATGGGCGTGTCGTCGCCCTCGGCCGCGAGGAGGTCGCGGGCATGGCGCGAGATGGGGGCGTACGGGTCGTCGTTGATCTCGGAGCCGGCCACGATGGGCATCCACTCGTCGAGCAACGACGTGAGCGAGCGGATCATGCGGGTCTTGGCCTGCCCGCGCTCGCCGAGGAAGATGACGTCGTGGCCGGCGAGCAGCGCGTTCTCGAGCTGGGGCAGCACGGTGTGCTCGTAGCCGAGGACCGTGGGGAACAACGGCTCACCGGCACGGATGCGCTCGATGGCGTTGCGTCGCAGTTCCGCCTTGACCGGGCGGGACTGCCAACCTGAGGCGCGCAGCTCGCCGAGAGTGCTCGGATGGTTCGTCATGCGGACACGCTAGTGCCGTGCCCGGCCGGCGGGCGGCCGCGATCAGCCCAGCGCGAAGGACCGTCCGAGGAAGGGCGTGATCTCGTTGGCCGGACGCGGACGCGAGAACAGATGGCCCTGGGCCCGGCGACAGCCCAGGTCCCAGAGCTCCTCGCGCTGCTCGATCGTCTCGACGCCCTCGGCCACCACCACGAGCCCGAGCGCCAAGCCGAGGCGCACGAGCGTGGCCACGATGACCGCGTCGCGTTCGTGGCCACCCAGGCCGGACACGTATCGGCGATCGATCTTCACGATCTCCACCGGGAGCCGTTCGAGGTAGGACAACGCCGAGTGACCCGTTCCGAAGTCGTCGATCGCCACCGAGACACCGAGCCGGTGGATGCGCTGCAGTGCGTCGAGGGTGCCGTCCACATCGCCGACGATGGCCGTCTCCGCGATCTCGATGCTCAGCCGCGACGCGTCGAGCCCGGAGCATCGCAACGCGTCGATGACCTCGCCCTCGAGCTGCGGTGTCGCGAGCTGACGCGCCGACACGTTCACGCGCAGCACCAGCTGGGGGTAGACGCTCACCCATCGAGCGGCTTGCACGCACGCCTTTCGCAGGACCAGGCCGCCGAGATCGTTGATGAGACCGGTGTCCTCGGCCAGCCCCATGAACTCGTTTGCCGGAAGCAGGCCGCGAGTGGGGTGGTGCCATCGGGCGAGCGCTTCGATCGCCACAACCTCGCCCGTGTCCAGGTCCACCTCGGGGAGGTAGTGCACGGCGATCGCGCCGCCACCGTTGACGTCGTCACCCGCGATCGCCACGCGCAACTCGTTCTCGGTCGTTCGGCGCGAGTAGAGCGTGCGGCGCATCGCGTCGTCGAAGATCTCGCAGCGGTCCCGACCGCGCCGCTTCGCCTGGTACATCGCGTGATCGGCGCTGCGCAGCAGGTCGTCGGCGCTCACATCACCCAAGGTGCCGATGGCCACGCCGATGCTCACGGTTGCGTGCAACGACATGCCGTCGATCTCGATGGAGCGACCGATCTCGCGCCGGAGCTGGTCGACGAGGCGCTCGACGTCGTTGCGGTCGACGACGTCGAGATAGGCCACCGCGAACTCGTCGCCGCCGAGGCGGGCCACGAGGTCGGTCGACCGCACGCTCTGGCGAAGCCGCCGGCCGAGCGTGCGCAACAGCTCGTCACCGATCGCGTGACCAAGACCGTCATTGGTGCGCTTGAAGCGGTCGACGTCGATGAACAGCACCGCGAGCGCGCGGCCCGACGCGGCGTGCGCGTCGACCTCCGCCGTGAGCTGCTCGACGAACACCACGCGGTTGGCGAGTCCGGTCAACGGATCGGTCGTCGCGGCGAGGGTGATCCGATCCTCGAGGCGGCGCTGGTCGGTGACATCGACGGCGTACACCATCATCGAGACGACGTTGCCCGCCTCGTCGAACTCCGGAACGCTGCGCGCATCGAAGTAGACCTCGCCGATGCCGGTGTTCACGCTCACCCGTACGTCGTCGCCTTCACCAAGGTCGAAGGCTCGAGCGATGGCCCGCTCGAACGCGGCGCGTGCGTCGGGTTCGACGATGAGGTCGATCAGCCGGATGCCGTGCAACGACTTCGGGTCGACACCGTTGAACCGACCGACCTCGCGGTTGGCGAGCACGATCCGCGACTCACGATCGAGGCGGAAGATCGACGCCGGCGCGCCATCGATCGTGGCCTGCAGGCGCTCCTCGCTCGCCGCGAGCGCGTCCCGCTGTTCCCGTAGCTGTCGTGCGAGCAAGGAGCGCGCTTGGCTGTGGCCGATGATGCGCGAGGCGAGTCGCAGCATCTGCAGCTCCGATTCCGACCAGTCGCGCGGCTTCATCGACACGAGGCCCAACATGGCGAAGGCCTCGTCGCCGATGGGCACCCGACACGCACGCACCGTGGCCGAACCGGTCTGCGCCAGGTGGCGACGGGCGACGTCGATCCCCTCGCCCTCCGGGTAGATCAAGAGCCCATCGTCGTCGTCCACGGTGACCATCGCGGCGCAGGCCTCGACCAGCACCGGCGCCGCCGGTTGTCGCGATCCGTCCCGCGTCATCGACGCGAAGTCGTCCATGTCGTGGGGCCAGCTACGGCGCACGAGGAACGCCGTAGCCCGATCCACGTCGAGGAACTCGCACAGTTCGACCAACGCCTGCTCGATGCCGACCTGCGGCGTCCCCGAGGTGAGCAGCACCGTGGCCAGGCGCGACACGAAATCCGCGACATCGGGCGCTTCGAGCGCGCCGCGCTCGAGATTCGCCTCTTGATGATCCGGAGTCATGTACCTCCATCGGAACCGACCTACCGCATCTTGACGGATCGAACGGACTGTTGTGCACCGTACGCAGGCCTTGCGCGACCGGCGACTACCCTCTCGCCGGTGGATCTGTCCGGCCTCTGGAAGGCCCAACTCGCCGACGAAGACCTTCGGCGCGTGTTCCACCTCGGCGAGTTCGACGACTCGAAGTGGCCCACCATCGAGGTGCCGGGCCATTGGCGCATCACACCCGAGTTCGCGGCCACCGACGGCCCGCTCCTCTACCGACACCGGTTCGAGCACCCCGCCCCGCGGACCGACTCCCGGGCCTGGATCGAGCTCGACGGCGTGTTCGCCCAAGGCGATGTGTGGCTCGACGGCTCCTACCTCGGCGACACCGACGGCTACTTCTTCACGCACAGCTTCGAGATCACCGACCAGCTCCACGAGGCCACGGACCACGTCCTCGCGGTCGAGGTGAGCTGCCCTCCGGTCAAAGATCCGGGAGAGAAGCGCGCCCTCACCGGCGCGTTCCAGGACGGCGATCACCTTCCCGCTTCGTGGAACCCGGCGGGGATCTGGCGGCCGGTGCGCGTCGTCGAGACCGGGCCGGTGGCCATCCGCCACGGTCGGGTCATCTGTGCCGACGCGAACGAGGAGCGCGGGACGCTCGCCATGCGCCTCGTGGTCGACACCGTCGAGGCCCGCACCGTCACGCTGCGCACGCGTGTGGCCGGCACCGAACACGAGCACGCCGTCTCGCTCGCCACCGGCGAGAACCAGATCGAGTGGTCGGTCAGCGTGCCTCGCGTCGAGCGATGGTGGCCGCACGCGCTCGGCACGCAGGCGCTGCACGACGTACGCGTCGAAGTGCGGCTCGACGACGGCGAGCTGAGCGATCAGCGCCTCTGGCGGGTCGGGTTCCGCACCCTCGAGTTGCGGAACTGGCGCGCCAGCGTCAACGGCGAGCTCCTCTTCCTCAAGGGCGTCACCGTGTCACCGCTGCGCGCCGACCTCGCACGGATGCCGCGCGACGAGATCGAGGCCACGCTCCGCGCCATCCGCGACGCCGGACTCGACCTCGTCCGGGTCCACGCCCACATCACCCGCCCCGACTTCTACGACATCGCCGACGAACTGGGCCTGCTGGTGTGGCAGGACCTCCCACTCGTGCACCGGTTCTCGCGCGGCGTGCGCACCCAGGCCGCCCGGCAGGCCCGCGAGGCGGTCGACCTGCTCGGCCATCACCCGTCGGTGCTCCTGTGGTGCGCCCACGACGAGCCGTACGTCGTCGACGGACCACGCGAGGCCGCCGTCACCCCCGGGTTCCTCCGCCAACAGCTGCCCACGTGGAACCGCACCGTGCTCGACCGTTCGCTCAAACGGGTGCTGCGACGGAACGACCAGTCACGCCCCGCCATCGCCCACTCCGGGGTCGTACCGCACCTGCCCCAACTCGACGGGACCGATGCCCACCTCTGGTTCGGTTGGTACGACGGCGGACCGGGCGACCTGTCGATGTTCGCACGACGCCTGCCGCGCCACGTGCGCTTCGTCTCGGCGTTCGGCGCCCAGGCCGTCCCCGACACCGTGCCGTTCGTCGACGACACGTTCTGGCCCAACCTCGACTGGGCCCACCTCGCCGCACATCACGGCCTCGACGTCGACACCATGGCCCGGGTGGTGCCCCCCGCGGAGTACGCGACCTACGACGCCTGGCGCGACGCGACCCAGATCCACCAGGCCGAGGTGGTGGCCCGCACCGTCGAGACGCTCCGCCGCCTGAAGTACAAGCCCACCGGGGGCTTCTGCGCCTACCGCTGGCAGGACGTGACGCCGCAGATCGGGTTCGGCCTGCTCGACGCATCCGGTGGCCCGAAGTTGGCGTGGCACGCCTTCGTCGCGGCCTGCCGGCCGGTGATCGTGGTGGCCGACCTCCTCCCCCACGTCCTCGAACCGGGCGACGAGATCACACTCGACGTGCACGTCGTGAGCGACGAACGCGACCCGCGCTCGGGCGCGCTGTTCCGCGCCCGGCTCGACAGCCCGCTCGGACCACGCACATGGGAGTGGACCGGCGACATCGAGGCCGATGCGTGCACCCGCGTGGGCCAGGTCGAATGGACCGTCCCGAGCACCCCGGGACCGGTCACCCTCGACCTCGAGCTTCGGTGTGACGACCTGGTCGTCACCAACCGATATCAGAGCGTCGTCCACGCGCCGATTCACCGACCCGCTTAGTTCGTCGCGTCGGCGGTTGCCCGGGTAACTTCGATTTCGCTCAGCGCCTGATGGCCCGCCGCAACCTGGCCGGACCGTCGCAACGGTGCTCGCGCACGTTTCGGAGGATCCTGCACATGTCCCAGACTCTGCGGCCCGGTCGGGTCGATCCCATTCACAAGAAGGCGCGTCCGCTCCCCTTCCCACTGAGCATCTACCAGACCGCCATCGGCAAGAAGTGGGTGATGGCGCTCACCGGCGCCGCACTGCTCGGGTTCGTCCTCGTGCACATGATCGGCAACCTCCACATGTACGAGGGCCCGAACCAGGTGAACGAATACGGCGAGGCGCTCCGCGAGCTCGGCGGCCACCTCGTTCCCCGCACGCTCGTCCTGTGGCTCATGCGTGTCGGCCTCATGGGTGCGTTCGCACTGCACATCCACTCGGCCGTCACGCTCACCCGCATGAACATGACGTCGAACAGCAAGTACCAGAGCCCACGTGACTACGCCGCGGTGAACTTCGCCAGCCGGTCCATGCGCTGGACCGGCACGATCATCGCCCTGTACCTGGTCTTCCACATCATGGACCTCACCTGGGGCGTGTTCCTCGGCGACACGTACGTGCGGGGAGACGTGTACCACAACCTCACCGAGAGCTTGAGCACGATCCCCGTCGCGATCATCTACATCGTGGCCAACGTGGCGCTGTCCATCCACATCTTCCACGGCGTCTACTCGATGTTCCAGAGCCTCGGCCTCAACAGCCCCGTCATCAACAAGGTGCGGCGCAACCTGGCCGGGGGCTTCGCTACCGTGATCCTCATCGGGAACTTGAGCTTTCCCATCGCCGCCATGACCGGGTTCTTCAACGAAGACAACTGCAAGCCGCGCGAAGCCGCCATGGAAGGCCACCTCAAGGTGTGCAGCGGAACCGACGGCGCTTCAACCGAGAAGGAAGCGGGGAACTGACATGATCGGTGAACTGAAGTCCAACGTCCCCGCCGGGCCCATGGAGGACAAGTGGACCAACCACAAGTTCTCGTCGAAGCTCGTCAACCCCAACAACAAGCGCAAGTTCAACGTGATCGTCGTGGGCTCGGGGCTCGCGGGCGCCTCGGCCGCCGCGTCGCTCGGTGAGCTCGGCTACAAGGTCCAGCTGTTCACCTTCCACGACACCCCGCGGCGTGCGCACTCCATCGCCGCGCAGGGCGGCATCAACGGGGCGAAGAACTACAAGAACGACGGCGACAGCGTGCACCGGCTGTTCTACGACACCGTCAAGGGCGGCGACTACCGCTCCCGCGAGGCCAACGTGCACCGCCTCGCCGAGGTGTCGGTCAACATCATCGACCAGGCCGTCGCCCAAGGCGTGCCCTTCGCCCGCGAGTACGGCGGCCGCCTCGACAACCGCTCCTTCGGTGGCACCCAGGTGTCGCGCACGTTCTACGCCCGGGGCCAGACCGGCCAGCAGCTCCTGCTCGGTGCGTACAGCGCGCTCATGCGCCAGGTCGACTCGGCCACGTCGAGCTGCACGTGCGCTCCGAGATGCT
>JBKJKR010000433.1:0-5802 GCA_046597135.1 Acidimicrobiales bacterium
GTCGGCGAGCAGCGCTATGAAGTCGTCGGGCCGGAATCGACTGCGGAACTGGCCGCGGTGCTCGCGCCGACCAGCGCATTGGTGTGCAACTACCCGTGCAAGGACGTCCCGGTGAGCGACGCCCAGCGCGCCGTCATGCAGGGGCTCGGCGCGAACGTGGCGGCGCGCGGCGAACCGTTCCGCAGTCGATTCCGGCCCGACGACTTCATAGCGCTGCTCGCCGACCACTCCTTCGTCGTCGATCGGCATCTGACCGAGCACGACATCAACCACCGCTACTTCGCGAACCGACCCGACGACTTCGGGGCAGGCGTCCCGGCGCGGCTGGTGCGCGCCCGTCGCACATGACCGGTCGGATCCGCACCACCCACACGGGCAGCCTGCCCCGCGTCGCGCTGATCGAGGAGCTGTTGCTCGCCCGCGAGGCCAACGTGGGCCTCGATGCCGAACGGTTCGAGAGCGCAGCATCCGAAGCGGTCCGCTCGGTCGTGGAACAGCAACTCGCGTTGGGCCTCGACGTGGTGAACGACGGCGAGCAGCACAAGCCGAGCTACGCGACGTATGTGGTCGATCGCATCGGTGGGTTCGGTTCGTCGCGCCGGCCCAACTTTCCCAAGCGTCGCGACTCGATGGACTTCCCGCGGTGGGCCAAGGCCGCGTCGCCGCGCGGCCTGGCGAACCTGCGCGTGCCCACCTGTACCCACGACCTGCACTGGCGTGACTTCGCCGCGGTCACCACCGACCTGGAGCGGTTGGAGGGCGCGCTCTCGACCACGCTCACGGCGGTGCCGTCGGGCCGTGCGGGCGTCGAAGGCTTCATGACCTCGGCCTCGCCGGGCACCATCGCGATGATGCTGCCGAACGAGCACTACCTCGATGACGAGTCGTACCTGCGGGCGCTCGGCGCGGTGATGCGGCGCGAGTACGAGGCGATCGTCGACGCGGGGTTCATCCTGCAGCTCGATTGCCCCGACCTCGCCGCGGGTTACAACTCGGAGTTCTCCGATCTCGACCTCGTCGCGTTCCTCGACGTGGCCGCCATGCACGTCGACGTGTTGAACGAGGCAACCGCATCGATCGCGCCGTCGCGCATGCGGATGCACGTCTGCTGGGGGAACTACGAGGGTCCGCACAACCACGACGTGCCCTTGGCCGACCTCTTGCCGGTTCTGCTCGCCGCCCGGCCGGGAGCGCTGTCGTTCGAGGGGGCGAACCCGCGCCACGCCCACGAGTGGGCGGTGTGGCAGGGCGTCGATCTTCTCGCCGGGAAGATGCTCATCCCCGGTGTGCTCGACACCACCACCAACTACATCGAGCACCCGGCGCTCGTCGCCGAACGACTCGTGCGCTACGCGCGGATCGTTGGGCCCGAACGCATCATCGGCGGCGCCGATTGCGGCTTCGGCACCATGGTCGGCCTCGTCGGTGTGCACCCCGACATCGCGTGGGCCAAGCTGGGCTCGCTCGTTGAGGGCGCTCGTCTCGCGTCGGCGCAACTCGGGATCTCGACCGAAAGAGAACGATGACGTACGTGCTCGTCCACGGGGCAACCTTCGCCGGCTCGTGCTGGGATCTGCTGCTCCCGCACCTCGACGGTCCTGCTGTCGCCGTCGATCTGCCGGGTCGCGGTTCGCGTCCGGCCGACCTCGCGCAGCTGACCATCGGCGATTTCGTCGACGCGGTGGTCGACGAGATCGAACGGCGCGATCTGCACGACGTGGTCCTCGTCGGCCACTCACTCGCGGGCATCACGCTGCCCGGCGTGGCCGCCCGCGTCCCCGAGCGTCTCGCCCGACTCGTGTTCATCGGCGCGACCGTGCCCGAGCACGGTCAGACGGTGCTGCAGGCGCTCGACGTGGCCACCCAGGAAGTGGCCGCGGACAGCATGGCCGGCGAGCACGTGGCGGCGCCCGAGGACTGGGCTCGCTCGGCGTTCTGCAACGACATGGACGACCAACAGACCGCGTGGACGTTGGCGCACATGGGTCCCGAAGCACCGGGTGTCATGACCGAGCCGGTCGACCTCCAAGGGCTCACCGGCGCGGTTCCGCGCACGTGGATCCTGACCATGCACGACGCCGTCGTCGACGTCGAGCGACAACTGCTGTACGCACAGCGGGCCGGCGCCGATGTCGTCGAGCTCGACGCGGCGCACATGGCAATGATCAGTCAGCCCGAGCGACTCGCCAAGGTCCTCCGTTCCATGGCCGGTGTGCGATGAGCCCAGCGATCGAGTTCGGCACCACGAACTTCTGTCCTGCGTTCCACGGTGCCGAGGTAGCGCAGGCCAACGAGGCGTTGGGTTACGACGTGCAGCTGTTCGGCGAGAACCACAACATGGCGGCCGACATCTTCGGTGAGCTGCGCGACGCAGCTCGCGCCACGAGTCGCATCACGTTGCTGGCCGGGCCGGTCAACTTCGTCACTCGCGATCCGGGTGTGGTCGCCTCGGCGATCGCACCCATCCAGGTGCTCAGCGGCGGCCGCGCCATCTGCGGCATCGCCCGTGGTGATTCTGCTGTCGCACTCGCGGGCCGGCCGCCCCAGCGGCACGCCGATCTGGCACGTGACATCGGGTTGGTCCGCCAGTACCTCACGCGCGAAACCGTGCACTTCGCCGATCGCGAAAGCCGCCTCGAATGGATCGGCGACCTGCCCTACTCGCCGGTGCCCATCGAGATGGTGTGCAGTGGGCCTCGGGCCATCGCGCTGGCCGCGGTGTCGGCCGATCGCATCGGGCTCAGCGTCGGCGCGAGTCCCGAGCGGATCCGCTGGGCGTTGGGCATCATCGACGCGGCGTTGGCGTCGGCGGGCCGCACGCGCGACGACGTCCGCATCGGCGCGTACGTGCCGGTGGCCATCGGCGACACGCGCGAGGTGGGTCGCGCCGAGATCCGCTACCGGGTGGCAGGTTGGGCGCACATGTCGAGCTTCCCGGGCAACGACCTCGACGCGCAGCCCGAGATCATGCGTCGCGTCACGGAGCAGCTCCGCGAGGGCTACGACTACCGATACCACCGCGCCGACGTGCCGGCCGACAACCCGAACACCCGCCAGATCGACGAGGCCTTCGGCGACTGGTTCGGCATCGGCGGCGAACCGGCGTACGTCGCCGAGCGCCTCCACGAGCTCGTCGAGCTCGGCGTGCACACCTTCGTCACCTCGCTCGTGGGTCGCGAGCACGAGCGGTTCGCCACCGACGTCATGCCGCTCGTGCGCGCTGCGGTCGGCTGAGCGCAATCGCGGGCGCTGGCGAGGGCTCGGGTCACGAGGTGCCCGATGCCAGCCGTTCGATGACGCGTGCGAGATGCGCTTCGACCGTGCGACGTTGACGCGGCGTCCGATCGAATGCGGCGAGCAACTGGTCGCCGAAGACCGTCCATCCGTACATGAGCGCGAAGCAGGCGAGCAGGTCGAGCTCGTCGAGATCGGCGGACGCCCGATCGCGCAACGCTCGTATGGCCGGATAGTGCCGCTGCAGTTCCTCGGCCGGCATGCCGGCGAGCAGCATCCAGGCGACGGTGCGCACGTAACGGTTCTGCTTGGTGGTCTGCCTGAACATCTCGCGGATCGCGCTCGGGACATCGGCGGCCTCTTCGACCACCCGTGTGCCACCGTGGGTCTGCGCCGCGAGAACGGCGCGCAGCAGGTCGTCCTTGTTGCCGAAGTGGCGATGGATCAGGCCGAGGTTCACCTCGGCGTCGGCGGCGATCTCGCGCAACGACGCACCGGTTCCAGATGCTGCGAAATGGCGTGCTGCCGCGTCGAGGATCGCGTCGCGGACCTCGTCGCGGCCGGAGGGTCGGGTGGGGGGTTCGGTGGTCATGCGCCGCGGCTCATGCTTGACAACTGTAGACGTGCGTCTACTCTGTAGACGTGCGTCTACACGAAGGTCTCGCAGTGCAGGTCGAGCTCTTGACCCCCACGCTGGGCGCCGTGCTGAATGGTGTCGATCTCTCGGTGCACGACGCCGCCACCGTCGCCGTCGTGCGCGAAGCGCTGCTGGCCCACAAGGTCGTGTTCTTCCGCGACCAGACGCTCGACGATCGGGCCCAACGTGATCTCGCCGCGGCGTTCGGGCCGGTCCGGCGGTTCGCCTTCGGGTCACCCGTCGACGAAGCGGTTCCCGAGGTGCATGCGATCGCGTCCGGCGGCGAGCGGCGCAAGGTCGGCAACGCCGACATCTGGCACTCCGATGCCACCTTCCTGGCTGCGCCGCCGTTGGGCTCCGTGCTGCGCGCGGTGACGCTTCCTGCTCGCGGTGGAGACACCTTGTTCGCGGACGCCGAGGCGGCGTACGAAGCGCTGTCTTCGCGGATGCAGCACCTGCTCGACGGCTTGACCGCCACGCACGACTTCACGAACTCCAGCGCGCACCGAGCGCCGTTGCACGACAAGTACCCGCCGGTGTCGCACCCCGTCGTCCGTGTGCATCCCGACACGGGCCGTCGCTCGCTGTTCGTCAATCGCATCTTCACCGCCCGGATCAACGAGCTCAGCGATCGGGAGAACGAGGCGCTGCTTCCCATGTTGTGCGACCACATCCGGTCGCCCGACTTCCAGTGCCGCTTCACGTGGCGCCCCGGCTCGGTGGCCTTCTGGGACAACCGCTGCACGCAGCACTATGCGGTGGCGGACTACACCGAGACCCGCGTCATGCACCGCGTCGTCATCGACGGCACAACCCCCCTACCGGTACATCCTCAGGAGTAGGAAATGCTCACCATCACACCCAAGCAGGCGGCCATCGGCGCCACGATCGTCGGTGTCGACCTCCGTTCGCCACTCGACGACGACGCAGTAGCGGGCATTCGCGACGCGCTCCTGCAGTACGAGGTCGTGTTCTTCCCGGAGGCCGCGCTCACGGCCGTCGAACAAGTGCAGCTCGGCCGTTCGTTCGGCACGCTGCAGCGTCACGTCGCGCTCGACGCGTTGCCCGAGGCGCCCGAGGTCGTGGTGTTCGACACCGCGAAGAAGGCCACCACCGCCGAGTGGTGGCACGCCGATGTCACCTGCGCACCCGAACCGCCCATGGGTGCGATGTTGCAGATGGTGGTCGCGCCACCGGTCGGCGGAGCGACGCGCTGGGCCAGCACCACGGCGGCCTACGACGCGCTCGACGACTCGCTCAAGGCCCGGCTCGAGGGGCTGCATGCCTTGCACCGTTCGTGGTGGCAACCGGTGGAGGAGTTCGTGCACCCTGTGGTTCGGACCCATCCGGAGAACGGCCGCAAGTCCCTGTTCGTCAACGGCATCTTCACCAAGCGCATCGTCGAGCTCGATGAAGCGGTGAGCGATGCGCTGCTGGCCGAGCTCTACGCGCACATCGAACGCGAGGAGTTCACCGTGCGCCACGATTGGCAGTCGGGCGACATCGCGTTCTGGGACAACCGTTCGACCCAGCACCGCGTCGACAACGACTTCGGCGACGAGCGGCGTTGCGGCCACCGCATCGCGATCGAGGGCGACCGACCCCGCTGATCCTCGGCACGCAGTACACGAAGGGGTGGTCACCGACGATGCCCGGACCACCTTCCGCTCGGCCTGCGAGCGACTCGTCGATCACGGCGCCGACGCGGTGGTCTCGCCTGCACCGAGCACGGCATGGTGCTCGCCGACGGCGCCCTCGCCGTGCCGGTGCTCGACTCGACGCTGCTGCACGTTCGCGCGTTGGTCGCCGCGTCGCTGTCGGGTTGAATGTGCCGGTGCAGATCGACGACGAGCAAGTGATCGCCGAAGTGACGAGCGCTTTTCGGGCGTACGAAGGTGCCTTGATCGCCGAGCGGAACGACGAGCTCGACG
>JBKJKR010000300.1:0-3316 GCA_046597135.1 Acidimicrobiales bacterium
CTCCGCCCGTTGCAGGCGCCCGCATTGGCCAAGCGCGGCGACCCGGAGGGCGGCATGCGTGTCATCGCTGGTGCCGAACCCAAGCGGCTGGAATCGCAGCTGGCGAAGGCGTTGGCGTACTGCGGTGCCGGGTTGATGGGTCACGCCGACCCGGACGTCGGCGCCCGCTTGGCTGCGGAAGGCCGCGTATCGGCGCTGCGTGCCGGTGACCCTTCAGCGATCGTGGTGGCATCGTGGGCGCAGGCCGGCGCGGCTCACGCCCGAGGCGAGCTTCGCGCGAGCTTGAGCGCCGACTTGAACGACACACATTCGTTGCCGCGACTCGCGGTATCCGTGTTCGACGGGCAGCTCTGCATCACCCAGCGACTGCTGTACGGCTCGCGCCCCTACGACGATGTGATCCGGTGGGCCGACGCGTTCGCCACGGAGGCCGAGCGCCTGGGCGCGGCCCGCGGTCGGGCGTTCGCGACGACGTTGCGGGGAGAAGCCGAGCTGCTGTCGGGTCGCCTCGACGATGCCGAGACAAACCTGCGGCGCGGTCGTCAGATGCATCGTGACATGAGTGCGGCCACCGGCGAGTCCTTCTCGCTGCAACGGCTGGCCGAGCTGACCGCGGCACGTGGCGACCTTCGCGGCGCGCATCGATTGCTCGATGAGTCGTTGGCCGTTGCCCGCGAGAGCGATGTCGGTTTCCATCTCCTCGATCGCATCTATGGCGCCCGCATCTCCCTCGCCGACGACCGCGCGATGGCCGTCGCGCTCGTGGACGAGGCGGAGGAGCTCGTGAGCGGTCCGTTCGAGACCTGCCCGGGTTGTCGCATCACGCTTGCCGTGCCCGCAGCGATCGCATTGGCCAGGGCCGGTGAGCTCGACCGTCTCACCGCCTACGAGGAGTCGTGCGCGTGGCTCGCGGACGTCGTCATGCAACTGCCCGCCTGGTACGCGGCGGTCGACGAGGTACGTGGTCACCGCTGCGCCGCCGAGGGCGACGTGCCCGGCGCTCGCGCCCACTTCGCCGAGGCGCGGCGGGGCTTTGACCAGGCCGGCCAACCCCTGGACGTCGCTCGTTGCCAAATTGCGCTGTCGACCACCGCCTGACCGGCGCTGTCGTGGACGCCAGCCGTCGCGGTCGGATCCCACTTCGGCAGAGCGTGTCGCGAACCCAACGTCACTTCGGTTTCGGTCGATGTATCAGGGGGCACAGGTGAGGTGTCCCGGTGCGCCACGCGTCGGCGAGCGGCGATGTGATCGCCACCGACGTAGCGTCCGATGAAAGGGGCGAACCGGTGAAGCTGCGACTCAGTTCGCTGATCGAACAGTTCCGTTCCAGCCTGTTCTTCGTCCCGATGCTCGCAGTCGTGGCTGCGACGGTTGCCGGGTTCGCGGGACTCGAGGTCGACCGCCGCACCGAATCGGCGGCGGATCACCTGCCCCTCGGTTTCAACTCGACGGTCGAGAGCGCGCGCACACTTCTCGGCATCATCGCCGGCGCAACCATCTCGTTCGCCGGGATTGCGTTCTCGGTGTCGCTGTTGGTCATCCAGCTGGCGTCGAGTCAGTACTCACCACGCGTGGTCCACACGCTGTTCCGTGACCCCTTCAACAAGCGCGTGATGGCTCTCGTCGTGGGCACGTTCACCTATTGCATCGTCGTGCTCCGCTCGGTCCGATCGGCGCTGGACGACGGCCGTGAGCCCGTCATTCCTAACTTCTCGGTGGCCGTTGCCGTCTTGCTCGGCATCGCAACGATCCTTGCCATCGTTGCGTTCATCAACCACAGCGCACACGCCATGGACATCAGTCAGATCCTCGAGCGCATCCGCCGCGACACCACGGAACAGATCCGCGCGGAGTGGACGAGCGCCTGTCCTGACGACGCCTCGTCGTCGCCGTCTTCGATGCCGCCCGCTGGTGACTCGTCCACGGTGATCAGAGCCGACCGATCCGGATGGGTCCAGCAGGTCGATGTCACAGGTTTGCTCGCCGGGCTCCCTGACGGCACCACGGCGCACGTCGAGACCTACGCCGGTCGCTACTCGATCGAACGGACGCCGCTCGTCACCCTTTCGCCGGCCATCGATGGCGCGGAGGTCGAATCGTTCGTACGTGCGTCTTTCGTGATCGGCGACACCCGCACCATGCAGCAGGACGTGACCTACGGTCTCCGCCAGCTCGTCGATGTCGCGGTGAAGGCACTCTCCCCTGGTATCAACGACCCGACCACCGCCCAGGATGCGATTTTTCACGCCGCTGCGGTTCTGGCCGAGCTGCTTCGTCACGACCCACCACCGGCGGTGAGACTCGACGGGTCCCGTCGTGTCGTCCTTCGCCAGTTGCCAACGTTCGGTGACCTGGTCGGCCTCGCCTTCGACGAGACACGCCGGGCCGGCGCGCTTCATCCCACCGTGTGCCTGTACCTGCTGGCCACGATCGACTCGCTGATCGAGGCGCTCGAAGCGGATGGTCTCGCGCACCGCACCACCGAGCTCCGTCACCAGGCCCGCCTCGTTGCCGAAGGGTGCGGGCGGGCCGATGTGCCCCACGATGACATCAGCCAGGTCCGTCGGTCGTACGACGAGAAGTTCGAGCGGTGAACTCGGCGTGGTTCGCCATGGTCGTGGTAGCCAATCGCGATGGATCTCGAACTCCACGGCAAGCGGGCGCTGGTCACCGGGGGAAGCCGCGGCATCGGCAAGGCGATCGCCGCAGTTCTCGCGGCTGAAGGGTGCGCGGTGGCCATCGCGGCGCGCGACGAGACACGGCTCGCGGCGACTGCCACCGAGTTGCGCGTTTCCGGTGCGAACATCGTGCCGCTGGTGGTCGACACGGGCGACGACGATTCGGTACGCGCCATGGTGGATGCCGCGCACGCCGCGCTCGGCGGCGTCGACATCCTCGTGAACAATGCGGCGCGCCCTGGCGGTGCCCAGGCGAAGTTGGCCGCGATCACCACCGACATCCTCTTCGAGGAGGTCAACATCAAGGTGATGGGCTACCTGCGTTGCGCACGTGAGGTCGCGCCGTTCATGGTGGCGCAGGGTTGGGGCCGCATCATCAACATCTCGGGTCTCGCGGCGCGCACCGGAGGCAGCATCGCCGGCTCGGTCCGCAACGTGTCGGTGGCCGCGCTGACCAAGGTGCTGGCCGACGAGCTCGGCCCAGCGGGTGTCAACGTCACGTGCGTCCACCCGGGCGCAACCCGCACCGAGGCCACCGACGCGGCCGTCGCCGCACGAGTCGAGCGCACCGGTCGGTCGACCGTCGAAGTAGAAGCGGAGTTCGCATCCCGCAGCGCTCTGGGCCGGCTCATCACCGC
>JBKJKR010000161.1:0-3516 GCA_046597135.1 Acidimicrobiales bacterium
TGCTGATCGCGCCAAAACCCCATGACGAGACGAGACGGCACGAAGTGGCCCTTGAGATGCACTCGCATGACGGCGTCCCACTCCGCCTCACTCATGTTGGCCAGCATCCGATCTCGCAAGAAGCCGGCGTTGCACACGAGCGTGTCGATCGTCCCGAAGTTCTCGACGGTCTCCGCCACCAGCTGCTCGACCTGCGCCCAGTCGGCCACGTCCGCGCCATTGGCGAACGCCTCACCGCCGTTGCCCCGAATGATCTCGACGACCTCGTGCGCGGGCACCGAGCCACCTCCGGAACCGTCGCGTTCGACGCCGAGGTCGTTGACGACGACTCGTGCGCCCTCGGCGGCAAAGGCCAGCGCATGCGCCCGGCCGAGGCCTCGCCCCGCACCGGTCACGATGACGACGCGTCCGTCGCAAATGCCCATCGAACAAACCCCTCAGACTCGAAGTTACTAGTTGAACTCGGGGTTGAGCTCGGAGCTCACGATCCACATGGCGAAGTACTGAGCCGCACCGCCGTAGGCGTGCCCGAGGGCCACCTTGGCGTTCTCAACCTGATACTCACCCGCGGTTCCACGAACCTGATTGGCCGCCTCGAGACACCGAATTAGCCCCGAAGCTCCGATCGGGTTGGACGACAGCACGCCGCCGGACATGTTCACCGGGAAGTCGCCGCCGATCTCGGTGGCCCCCTCGTCGGTCATCTTCCAGCCCTCGTTGAAGTCCGCGATCAAGTGGCCTTCAAGCCACATTGGCTCGTACCACGAGAAGGGCACGTAGATCTCGGCGCAGTCGATCTGTCGTCGAGGGTTGGTGATGCCGGCCTTCTTGTACAGCGCCGTGGCGCAGTCCACACCGGCCTGGATGTAGACGGTGTCACGCCCCGGGAACTGGCCGAACTCGGTGCGCTTGGCGTGCGCGATCACCCACGCCGGCTTCTGCGGAGCCTTCTTGGCCGCTGCCTCGGACCCGAGCACGATCGCCGCCGCACCGTCGGACGACGGGCACGATTCGAGATAGTGCAATGGGTCCCACAACATCGGGGACTCCTTGACCTTCTCGATCGAGATGTCCTTGAGATGGAGGTGCGCGTAGGGGTTCTTGAGGGCGATGAGGCGGTCCTTGACGGCCACCTTCCATCCGATGTGCTCGGGTGCACCCGAACGATGGATGTAGGTGCGTATCCACGGGGCGAACGAACCGCCTGCGCCCTGCCCGCCCGATCGCCCGCCCGACAACGCCCAGGTGGCGTTGCCCTCGGACTGCTTCTCGTAGCAGACGACGAGCACGCGCTCGTACCGACCGGACTCGATGAGGTTGGCGCCCGAGATCGCGGTGGACGCGCCGACCGAACCGGCGGTGTGCACGCGGTGGATGGGCTTGCCCACCGCACCGAGCGCGTCGGCCAGCGACAGCTCGGGCATCATCACGCCCTCGAGGGCGTCGGGTGCCTTGCCGACGACGATCGCGTCGATGTCGGCGAAGGTGAGGTCGCAGTCGGCCAGCGCGCGCAACGCGGCCTCGCGAACGAGTCCTTCGAGCGACACGTCGACGCGCTTCGACTTGTACTTGGTCTGACCGATGCCGATGACCGCACAGGGCTTCGCCATGTCAGTTCCCTCCTTCGAGCACGCACACGAGGTTTTGTTGCAGCGCAGGGCCGCTCGACGCATGGGCCACCCCACGGTGCGCCTCGCCCTCGATGATGCGCCGTGCGACCTCGATGATGCGCACGAGGCCGGTAGCCATGACCGGGTGACCGGTGAGCGGGCCACCCGACGGGTTCACGTTGGGATGGTCCTGCAGACCGAGGGCTTCGCGGAGAATGATCTCCTCGTGGCTGAAGTTGACCATGAGCTCGGCGACGTCGATCGGCCCGTCCTGCACCCCCGCCTTCTCGCCCGCGAGCTTGGTCGAAGGTGACGACGCCAGGTCGCGCAGGCCGAGGTGGTGCGACTCGATGCGGTGATCGATGCCGCGGATCCACACCGGCTTGTCGGTGAGCTCGAGGGCGCGCTTGCCCCGAGCGATGATCATGGCGGCCGCGCCGTCGCTGATGGGCGGCAGATCGTGGAGCCGCAACGGCGAGCAGTAGTGCGGCCTCGCGAGGAGCTCGTCGACGGTGTGGTCGCCCGACACCTGCGCATTGGGGTTGTTCATCCCCGCGCGTCGGCTGCGGGCGTTGATCTCGGCGAAGTCGCGTTCGGTGGCCTTGCCCGCGTTGATCAGGGCGTCGGCCTGCAGGCCGGCGATGGACGCGTAGTCGAGGCCGAGCGGGGCCGCAGTGTACGGATCGGTCTGCAACGGGAACACATGGCGCGGCGTCCCCGGCGACGACTTGCCCGACCCGATCACGAAGGCCGTTTGGATGTCGCCGAGCATCAACCGGTGCCAGGCTTCGTTCAACGCCCATGCGCCGTCCATCTCGACGTGCGACTCGTAGACCGGCGGCCAGGCGCCCACCCCGTCGATGTTCGACACGAACGCGAAGGGCGCGCCCGACAGGTAGTCGCAGCTCCCGGCGATGGTGAACTGCACGTCGAAGCGGTCCATGCCGGTACGGCTGAGCAGATCGTTCACGCAACGCATGATCAGCATCTGCTCGGAGTCGTTCCACAACCGGTACGACGGGGTCTGCGACACCGCGATGATGGCGATGTCATCGTCGGACGGCACGAACGTCACCATGTGTAGTCCTTCAACGAATCAGGATCGACGTCGGGTTCGCCCGTGGGCTCCCACCGTGCGATCACGTCTTCCCACGAGCCACCGAAACGGTTGTCGAGACCGTCGACCTTGCGATCGGCGGGATCGCGCCAGATGGCTTGGAGGCGCATGCCGACGCGGAACGACTCGAGCGGGATGTCACGCACGTCGACACCGATGATCGGCGAGTCGGTGCCGTCGAGCAGGATCGAGCAGCGGATGTAGGGCTCGGTCTCCTTCTGGCCGTAGTACTGCACCGGGGTGAGCACGGTGTACGACGACACGGTGCCCCGATCGCTGACCACCAGCTCATCGGCTTCGGTCAGCGGTACGCGGTTCAGGTTGTCGTAGCCGCGCCCGGGCACCACGACCTTGCCGCTGACCGGGCTGCGCTGGCCGATGAGCTTGCCTGCGAGCAGGCCCTCGGCATAACGCCGGCGGTGCGGGAAGAGCGGCTCGCGCACGACCAGCGAGATGAGGTGCTCGGTGATGAGCACCGGCTCGTCGCCCGGCTCGATCGACTGCTCGACGGCCGCCGACTCGAGCACGAAGTACAGATCGGTGATGGCACCCCGACGGTCGTCGCGGTACTGCGCGACGACACGCGTGCCGGCCGAGATCGCGTCGGGCGAGCCGGCGTCGACCGCGTGCACGAACGGCACGTCGGCGCCGTCGGCCAGCAACATCGCGAAGGCGAAGGGGTGCGAGAAGGGATGCTTCGACGATGGATCCGCCACCCACGTGCAACTCAGCACCGTCGCGCCGGGACCGACCTCGGTGAACGTCGCCGGCGCATCTTCCCCGGACTCG
>JBKJKR010000376.1:0-10587 GCA_046597135.1 Acidimicrobiales bacterium
GCGGATGTCGTCGAACACGTCGGTCATGGCCGGCAGGCTAGGGCTGCCCGTCCGGATGTCGGGGCGCCGCGTCACCGACGAGCGACGGCCAGCTCGGGGTCGCGGCACGAGGCGAGATCGGTGTCGCCACCCGAGCCCGACTCGACGAAGCCGTTCTGGTAGCCCGTGCCCACATCGGCGGTGGTGAGCCAGCGCAGGATGCCGTCGGCGATGGCCTGCGCTTCGGCGGCGCGGAACACGTCGGTGGCGAGCACGGCCGCCTCGCGGGCGCTCGAGAGGTAGGCGCCCTCGATGAGGATGGAGGGCACGCCCGCGCTGCGGCGCAGCACGCCGTAGAAGTCCGTGCCTTCGTTGTTCGCCCGGTAGCGCACGCCGTAGCGAGCGCTCCTCGTCCATGCCATGTCGAGCTCGCCGAGCGAGCCTTCGAGCGACTCGTAGACGAGGCCGCCGAGCCGCCGCGAGCTCGCGTCGGCCGCCTGGTGGTAGATCTCGGTGCCGATGCCGGCCCGTGTCGGCGCGTCGATGCCGCTGTTGTGGTGGATGCTGACGAACGCCTTCGGTGCGATCGCAGTGGCCAGTCGGGCGCGATCGGCGATGGTGCGGAAGTAGTCGTCGTCACGGGTCATCTCGACGCTTCGCCCGGCAGCCACGAGGAGGTCCCGGATCCGCAGCGCGACGTCGAGGTTGAGCTCGGCCTCGCTCATGCCGCTCGCGGCCTTCGCTCCCGGGTCGAGCCCGCCGTGGCCGGGGTCGAGCAGCACGTCGATGTTGCGCACCGCCGGGCTCGGCGGGACGGGGGCACGGCGATCGCACGGCGTGCTCACGAGCAGGCGTCCGGCGTCGTCGACCCCGTACCAGAGCGCCAGGATCCCGCTGGGTGTGCGCACCGCGAGCGCGCCGGGGGCCGGTGGCACGAAGGGGGGCGCGGTCGTGGTGGTCGATGTGGTGGTCGATGTGGTGGTCGATGTGGTGGTCGACGTGCTGGTGGTGGAGCCGGTGGCCGGGGCGCTGGTGGTCGCGGTCGGGCCGGCGGTGGTCGTCGGGTCGAGCGTGGGCCCCCCGAGCGAATCGACCGAGCGCGAACCGCACGACGCGAGAGCGAACGTCAAGAGGATGCAGACCCCTCGGAGGGTCGCGCGTCGGCCGGGGATCACCGTTCCAGTCTGCCCGATGACCCCCGGTCGACACACCGCTAGTGTCGGCCGACGTGACGAGCCACCGTGCCGAGGCGTTCGAGTTGCTCCCACCGCATCGCCTCGAGCGTTGGAAGCGGATGGGACGCGGACCGACCACCCACTTCGCCGAGCTGATCGGGCTCGTCGTCGAAGACGTGCGGCTCGACTACTGCCGCATGCGACTTCCGTGGCGGACCGAGATCTCGCAACCGTTCGGTGTGGCCCACGGCGGGGCTCTGGCGTCGTTGATCGACGCCGTCGTGGTGCCGGCGATCGGTGCGGGCTACGAGGAGCCGATGGGCTTTGCGACCATCGACCTGAGCGTGCAGTACCTCGGTGCGCTGCGCGACGAGGACGCAGTCGGCGAAGGTTGGGTCGTGCAACGCGGATCGTCGATCGCGTTCTGCGAGGCCGAGGTGCGCGGCGCCGATTCCGACCGCGTCGTGGCCAAGGGCATCCTCACCTACAAGATCTCGAAGCCGAAGGCGCCGGGCGAGGTGCGCCGGTGAGCTCACGGACGTTGTCCGAAGCCGAGTCGAAGGTGTTGCTCGCCGGGTACGGCGTGCCCTTCGCCGCCGAGGCCGAGGTGCGCACCCCCGACGATGCGGTCGACGCCGCGGCGCGCATCGGCCACCCCGTCGTGGTGAAGCTCAACGGCGACCACATCTCGCACAAGACCGAGCGCGGACTCGTGCGCCTGGGTCTGCGCGACGCGCACGCCGTTCACGAGGCGTCCGCCGCGTTGCTCGCCGCGGTACGGCCCGACGACGGCGACGTCTCGCTGCTGGTCGCTCGTCAGGTGCACGGCATCCGTGAGCTCATCGCGGGCGTGGTGCGCGACCCGCACTTCGGGCCGGTCGTCATGTTCGGGCTCGGTGGCGTTCTCGCCGAAGCCATCGGTGATGTGGTGTTCCGCATGGCACCACTCACCGACCAGGACGCGCACGAGATGCTCGAGGACCTCGCGACGCAGGCGGTGCTCGGTCCTCTGCGCGGCGACCCCGCGGTCGACCGCGACGCCCTCGCCGGCGTCCTGCTCGCGTTGTCGCGACTCGCCGTCGAGCGCGACGACGTCGCGTCGGTCGACATCAACCCGCTCATCGTGTGCGACGGACGGCCGGTCGCCGTCGACGCACTCGTCGAACGTCGCGACCACTCGGCGGACCCACGATGACGGCCCCTGCGCGCACCACGTGGAAGGTCACCGACGACGATCGGCTCCGAGCGCTGTTCGAACCGCGCGGCGTCGTCGTGGCCGGTGTCTCGACGCACCCGGCCAAGTTCGGCTTCGTCGCGCTGCACAACATCCTGGCGTGCGGCTACGCCGGGCCGGTGTACGCGACGAACTTGCACGGTGAGTGCGTGCTCGGGGTGCAGACGCTGCGCAGCATCGACGAGCTGCCCGACGGCCAGGTCGATCTCGTGGTCGTGTGCACGCCGGCATCGACCAACGCACCCCTCTTGCGCGCGTGCGCGGCGAAGGGGATCCGCGCGGCGTTCGTCGTGTCGGGCGGGTACGCCGAATCGGGCGCTGCGGGCGCCGCGGCCCAGCGCGAGCTCGCCGCGCTGGCCGACGAGCTCGGCATGGTCCTCGCCGGACCGAACGGGCAAGGTGTCGTGTCGACACCCGCGTCGCTCTGCGCGCAGATCGTGGCGCCGTATCCACCGGCCGGTGGCATCAGCATCGCGAGTCAGTCGGGCAACTTCGTGTCGAGCTTCCTCAACTGGTCGACGGTCACCGGTGTCGGGGTGGCGCGCGCCGTGTCGGCGGGCAACGCCGCATCGCTCGGCGTGGCCGACTACCTCGCCTACTACGCGGACGACGTGTCGTCGCGCGTCGGGCTGGCCTACGTCGAGGACATCACCGACGGCCGGGGGTTCGCGGAGCGGGTGCACTCGGTCACCGCTCGGATGCCGGTGGTGCTCGTGAAGGGCGGGTCCACCGACGGCGGCGCACACGCCGCGGCGAGCCACACGGGCGCTCTCGCCGCGAACGACAAGGTCTTCGAGGGCGTCTGCCGCCAGATCGGCGCGACGCGCGCATCGACCGTGGAGGAAGCCTTCGAGGCGGCGGCGACGTTCGCGACCCAGCCGCTGCCGGCCGGGCCGAACGTGGTGGTCATGACCACGGCCGGTGGTTGGGGCGTGGTGGCCGCCGATGCCATCACCCGCAACCGCGACCTCGTACTGCAGACACTGCCCGTGGATCTGATCGAGCTGCTCGATGCCGTGCTTCCGCCGCGCTGGAGCAAGGCGAACCCGGTCGACCTCGCGGGTGGCGAGACCCGCGACACGATTCCCGACGTGCTCGCGGTGATCGCCGCGCACCCTTCGGTGCACGCCGTCGTCTACCTCGGGCTCGGCATCCAATCGAACCAGGCCCGGCTGATGCGCGCAGGTCGGTTCCACCCCGATCACGGCATCGGACGCATCGTCGAGTACCACGAACGACAGGACGAGCGGTTCGCTCGTGCCGCGCACGACGTGTCGGTCGCGACGGGCAAACCCATACTCTCCGCGACCGAGCTCGCGGTGGCCGACCCGACCAACGCCGGGCCGCGTACCGTCCGCGAGACCGGGCGCCTCTGCTACGGGTCGGCCGACCGTGCCGTCACCGCGTTGGGTCACCTGTCGCGCTACGCGAACCACCTGCGCCGGCGCGGCCTCGCCTGAGCAAGGTCGCGCCGGGTCGGCTCAGAAAATCAGAAGACCAGCACGCCACGGGCGAGGCGGCCGTGGTGCATGTCGTCGATGACCTCGAAGAAGTTCTCCATCGGGTACGTCTTGCTGACCATGGAGTCGAGGTCGAAGAGGCCTCGCTTGTACAGGTCGACGATCATGGGGACGTCGTACTGCGGACGCACGCCGCCGGCGCGCGAACCGGTGATGGACCGCTCGACCTGGGTGAGGTGTGCGATGGGCAGCGCGTAGGTCGCGGTCGGTGCGGCTTGACCGACCTGCACGCACGTGCCGCCCCAGTCGAGCACCTCGACCGCGGCCGCGGTGACCGGCGCGACGCCGACGCACTCGAACGACCAGTCGACGCCACCGGCGCCGAACGGGCCGACGGTCTGTTGCGGGGTGTAGGGGAGCAGCTCGTGGATGGCGGCCACGGCGTCGACCTCGGCCGCGTTCACGAAGTCGGTCGCACCGAGCTGGATGGCGAGCTGTCCCTTGGCGGGCACGGTGTCGACCGCGATGATGCGGCCGGCGCCCTTGATGCGCAGCGCCTGGATGACCGACAGGCCCACGCCGCCGGCGCCGAACACCGCGGCGGTCTGGCCCGGCGTGACGTTGGCGCGGTTGAACACCGAGCCGAGCCCCGTGACGACGCCGCAGGCGATGAGGCACGCGCTGGTGAGGGGGATGTCCTTCGGGATCGGTACCGCCTGGATCTCCTTGACCACGGTCACCTCGGCGAACGACGACGTCGCGGCGAAGTTGCCGGCGGACACGCCACCGACGGTGAACGGTTCGGTGCGGTTGCCGATGGAGGCGCGGCACCAGCCGGGCTTGCCGGTGTTGCACCACTTGCACATGCCGCAGTTGGCGAGCGTGGCGATGACCACGTGATCGCCGACCTTCACGCGGGTGACCTCGGCACCGACGCGCTCGACGACGCCTGCGCCCTCGTGGCCCATGACCGACGGGGCGGGCCACGGGATGGTGCCGTCCATGACGCTGACGTCGGAGTGGCACACACCGGCCGCCGCGACGCGCACCCACACCTCGTTGGGCCCTGGGTCGCGCACCTCGACATCGGTGCGGATCTCCGCCGTCTCTCCGTTGAACACGATGCCGCGCATGACTCGGCCCCCTTGGTCGTCGTTGTCGGAGAGAGAGATTGGCACACGCACCACCGATCGGCGTTCTGGGGCGCCATCGTGGACAATGGGGGGATGGCCTTGAGCGCGGCGCCATCGCTGACCGAACCTGCATCATCGGCTTCTGCCTGGGCCCGGTCGATCGCGGCTGCTGCATCGCTCGGGGCCGCGGCCGTGCACGCCGCCGCGATCCCGGTGCACTTCGACCACGGCACGCGGTACGGGGTGGCCTTCGTGGTGATGGCCGTGCTCGGCACCGCGGCGACGATCACCCCCACGATGCTCCGGTGGCGGCGGGGGCTCGTGTTCACGCTCGTGGTGAACCTCGGGATACTGGCGCTGTGGTTCGTCGCGACGAACCGAGGTCTGCCGGGCGACGACAAAGAAGCCGTGGGCATGGCAGGCGCCGTGGCCACGATGCTCGCGGTCGCGGCGGTCACTGCGGCGGCGGTCGGTCTGGGGCTCGGTGCCGCGGCCGAGCGGAGCGCCGCGCCGGTGGGGGCGGGTCGGGCCGGATGGCGCGCACCGGTCGTTGCCCTCGGCGCGGCAGCGCTGCTCGCCACACCCGGTGTGGCCACCGCAGGTGACCACCTCCACGGCAACGAGACCAGCACCTCGGCCGGGCACGGCCATGCCAACGCGGAGTCCGGCGTGAGCGGCGACGTGGCCGCCAACTCGATCACCGGCATCTTCTCGACCGCACCGCCCGCCGACCACGCGGGCGGATCGGGCAACGCGACCCACGACGATTCCGCCACGGCGGCCTGCGCGCCGAGCGACGGTCAGGTGGTCGCAGCCGACGCGCTCGTGGCTGCGTCGACGCTTTCGCTGGTGCAGTACCGCGACGTCGACGCGGCAGTGGCCGCCGGGTATCGGCCATTGGGCTTCGAGCCGAACGGCGTCAACCACTACATCAACGAGGCGTACCTCGACGACGGCCGCACCGTCGACCCGCAACATCCCGAGTCGATCCTCTACGGACGCAACCGCGACGGATCGCTGTTCCCCGTGGGCGTCATGTTCATGGCGAGCACGAACACCGAGCGCGGCCCGCGCGTCGGGGGGTGCCTCACGCCGTGGCACCGTCACGGGTTCCCGTTCGCCCGCCCCGGCGAGAGCAGCGTCGAGATGATGCACGTGTGGACGATTCCGGTGCCCGGCGGCCCCTACGCCGAGCACGTCGAGGGGGAGTACGCACGGATCTACCTCGGGGTCGAACCCATCGACACCGACATCGGCGACCTGGCCGCGACCTCCGGTGCCGCACCGTCGACTGCGTTGCCGTTCGAGCAACTCGTCGAGATCTTCGGAGCCGGCAACGGCACCGGTTTCGAGGTGGGCGTGATGCTGAACGCGCTCAACGTGTACCGCCCCGCGTTGTGCTCCGAGCCGCTGCGGGGCCAACTGGAGTCGCGCGTGAAGGACAAGACGCTCGTCGAGCGCATCTGTGACCCCGCGCTGAACGGACCGTTGCCCGGCGCGAGCGCGCCCGAGCTCGGCGCGTTACTGAAGCAGTTCACGGCGAAGAAGACGGGAAGTTGAGGGGTTCGATGCTCATCGCACAGATCAGCGACCTGCACGTCACCACCGAGGACGCGCCGCGGCGGCTGGTCGATACCAGTGCCACGCTGCGCCGGGCGGTCGACGTGCTGAACACGATGGCTCCGCGCCCCGATTGCGTGCTGGTCACCGGAGACCTCGTCGACAACGGCACCGACGCGGAGTACAAGATCCTTTTCGGCATCTTGAACGACGTCGAGCTGCCGCTCTACATGCTTCCCGGCAACCACGACGATGCGGCGCTGTTGCGCATGCATCTGCACCTTCACGGCTACCTGCGCGCCGACGAGGCCGGTCACCTAGGAACGGTCATCGACACCCATCCGGTGCGCCTCGTGCTGGTCGACACCACCGATGCGTCGCGCCACGACGGCGTGTTCCCCGAAGCCCGTGCCGAGTGGCTCGATCGTGTGCTGCGCGCCGAGCCCGAGCGCCCCACGCTCATCGCCATGCACCACCCGCCTTTCGAGACCGGCATCTGGTGGATGGACGCGCTGGGCATCGAGGCCGTCGATCGGGCCCGCTTCGAGTCCGTCGTGCGCGCCCACCCGCAGGTGGTGCACGTGGTCGCCGGACACGTCCACCGGGCGATCTCGCGCACCTGGGGGTCGACCATGCTCACCGTGTGCCCGAGCACCGCGCACCAGGTCGGGCTGTCTCTGGGGCGTAGCGGTGCGGCGCTCATGACGCTCGAGCCGCCGTCGTTGCAGCTCCACCAGTTCATCGGCGCCGGCTTCGTGACGAACACCCGCCCGCTCGACGTGCCCGGCATCGTCGACATCGGCGCCCGGGTCGGCGACTGGGAAGCCGCGAAGGACCGTCTCGCCCGTGGGGGACCGTTTCCGAAGAACGAATCGATGTTCTGAAAACGACAAAAGGCCGCTCGCCGCTGGGGCGAGGGCCTCACGTCAAGGGTGCGACCCGAGCGTCAGCCGCGGCCGGCGTTCGGCTTGGTGCCGTGGTTGGCCTTGGAGGTACGGGCCTTCTTCTTCTTCTTGGCGGTGCGCTTCGACATAGGGCCACGATTGTAGCGGGGTCAGCTGCGCGACCGGCCAACCGGCCAGGTCCGCTCCTACCGCCGCACGTTCTTCCCCGGCACCGGAGCGATGCACCGACCAGAATGGCCGGCACGGACGACCAGGGGACGAGATGACCGAGCGGTTGCGTGCACGTGTGGCGATCATCACCGGCGGTGCCCGAGGGCTCGGCGCGGGCACCGCAGCGCGCTTCGTCGCCGAGGGCGCGACTGTCGTCATCGCCGACCGCGATGCCGATGCCGCGCGCGCGACAGCCGAGGCCATCGGCGCATCGCATCGCGTGTGCGATGTCACCGATCGGATCTCGGTCGAGCGGCTCCTCGACGAGACGATCGACGAGCACGGCCATCTCGACGTGCTCGTCGCCAACGCCGGAATCACGGGAGGCGGGCCCTTCCTCGAGCTCTCCGACGAGCGTTGGCAGGCGGTCGTCGACACGAACCTGCGAGGTGTGTTCCTCTGCAATCAGCTCGCCGGTCGCCGCTTCGTCGCACAGGGCACCGGTGGCGCACTGGTCAACATCACGTCGATCATGGGCGCACGAGCGAACCCCAACACCGCCGCCTACTGCGCGGCGAAGGCCGGCGTCATCAGCGTGACGCAGAGCGCGGCGCTCGCGCTCGCGCCCCACGGCGTTCGCGTGAACGCCATCGGGCCGGGGTACATGGCCACCGACATGACCGCGGCGATCCGCGACGACGAGCGCCTCGGCCCGGCGGTGCTGAGCGGTGTGCCCCTCGCGCGTTTCGGCACGCCCACCGATGTCGGCGACGCCGCGGTGTTCCTTGCCTCCGACGAAGCATCGTTCATCACCGGCCAGGTGCTCTACGTCGACGGCGGGTGGCTGCTCCACCCCGATGCCTCGACGCGCGCCCAGCACGGCGGCGGGTGACACCACCGACCGTTAACGCGGCGTGAGCACCACCATCGGGATCTCGCGGTCGGTCTTCGCCTGGTAGTCGGCGAACGACTTGTACATCGCGACCGCGCGCGGCCACAGGTCGGCTCGCTCCTCCGGCGTGGCGATCGCCGCGTCGTAGGCGCGGCGTTCCCCTTTCACATCGGCCTCGACCTCGGCGTGGGCGAGCAGGTTGTGCGCCCACGCCGGTGTGCGATCGTCGCCACCGTTCGACGCCACGACGGCGAGCCGACCGTCGCCGACATCGAGGTAGAGGAGCGGGGTCAGCCGCGGCGCCCCGCTGCGTCGCCCGACGGTGTGCAACACGAGGCTCGGTGCGCCGCGGAATGACAGGCGGCCCTTGCGCACCCCGAAGAGCCACACGAAGAACCTGTTGAACCGCTTCTGGAATGCTGCGCTCTTGCGTCGATCGACCATCGCGCACCGTACCTCGCGAACTTCGCCGGGTGCGTCGAGCACCCGCCCGGCGTGGCGTCTCTACACTCGCCCCGATGAGCCGCAGGACTGCGCTCGATCCAAGGGGGCACTGATGGCCGGACGGCTCGAAGGACGCATCGCGATCGTGACCGGCGCCGGGTCCGGCATCGGCAGGGCAACGGCGAAGAAGATGGCGGCCGAAGGGGCCCTCGTCGTCGTCAACGACATCAACGCCGAGACCGCGGCGCGCACCGTGGCCGAGATCCATGCGGCAGGGGGCCGCGCCGAGGCCGAGCTCGGCGATGTCACGCTCCGCAGCGATGTCGACACGTTGGTCGACGGCGCGGTCGAACGCCATGGGCGCCTCGACATCCTCCACAACAACGCGGGCGGGGGCACCACCGTGCCGATCCTCGACATGAGCGACGAGCACTTCCTCGGCGACATCGAGCTGAACCTGCACTCGGTGTTCTTCGGCATCCGCGCCGCGCTGCGGGTCATGGTGCCCCACGGCGCGGGCTCGATCATCTCGACCTCGTCGGGGGCGGGGCTCGGCGCGGTGCCCGGGCTCGCCGCGTACGGCTCCGCGAAGGCTGCGGTGATCATGCTCACGCGTTGTGCGGCGGTCGAATACGCCCACACCGGTGTGCGCATCAACGCGATCGCCCCGGGTTCGATGGGCACGCCCGCGTTCGGTCAGTGGCTCGACTCCATGCCGGTGGGCCTGGCCGGCTACGAGGCCCAGATCCCCCAGAACCGTCTCGGCCGCCCCGAAGAGATCGCCGATGCCGCGGCATGGTTGGCGTCCGACGAGTCCTCGTACGTCAACGGGGCCGTGATCCCCGTCGACGGCGGGTGCTGGGCCAAGCTCGCGTCGCCGAAGTTCGACTGAACGCGGGCGACCCGCCGCAGCCGGTCAGAAGCTCAGCCGGTCAGAAGGTGGGGTGCGTGGCGGTCCACGCGACCAGCTCGTCGGCCGACCACGTGTTGATGATGCTGTCGAGGGGCACGCCACAGCGCTCGGCCTTCTCGCAACCGAAGGCCTGCCATTCCATCTGGCCCGGGCTGTGCGCGTCGGTCGAGATCACGATGTTGCAGCCCCATTCGACGGCCAGCACCAGCAGTTCCTCGGGTGGGTCCTGGCGCTCGGGGCGGCAGTTGATCTCGACCGCCGTGCCGAACTGTTGGCACGCGGCGAACACGATCTCGGCGTCGAAGTCGGTGCCCGCTCGGCCGGTGCCGCTGACCTTGCGGTTGGTGCAATGGCCGAGGACGTCGACATGGGGGCTGGTGATGGCCAGCACCATGCGCCGGGTCATCTCGTCGCGGGGCATGCGGAACTTGGAGTGCACGCTCGCCACGACCAGATCGAGCTCGGCCAGCATGGCCTCGGACAGGTCGAGCGCACCGTCTTCGAGGATGTCGACCTCCATCCCGGTGAGGATGCGGAACGGCGCGAGCTCTTGGTTGAGCGCGGCGATCTCGTCGGACTGACGACGGAGGCGGTCCTCGTTCAGGCCGTGCGCAATGGTCAGGCGCGCCGAGTGATCCGTGACGACGAGGTACTCGTGGCCGAGGGTGAGCGCGGTGTCGACCATGGCGCGGATGGGCACGGCGCCATCGCTCCAGCTGGTGTGCAGGTGACAGTCGCCGCG
>JBKJKR010000177.1:0-7788 GCA_046597135.1 Acidimicrobiales bacterium
TGGCCACGGCCGTCTTCCTCGCGCTGCGCCTTCACCGGCCACTGCTGCTCGAGGGCGAGGCCGGGGTGGGCAAGACCGAGGTGGCCAAGGTGCTGGCGGCCTGGACCGGCGGCGAGCTGATCCGCCTGCAGTGCTACGAAGGGATCGACGTCGCGCAGGCCGTGTACGAGTGGGACTACAGCAAGCAGCTGCTGCACCTCCGGGCCATCGAGTCCGCGGGACAGGCCGAGGGCGTCGAGATCGACAAGATCGAGAGCGACCTCTACTCCGAGCGGTTCCTCGTGCGGCGTCCATTGCTGCGGGCGGTGCAGGACCTGGGCGGCCCGCCACCCGTGCTGCTGATCGACGAGGTCGACCGCGCCGACGACGAGTTCGAGGCGTTCCTGCTCGAGATCCTCGCCGACTACTCGGTCACGGTGCCCGAGCTCGGCACGTTCCGCGCCGCGACGCCGCCGGTGGTGATCATCACCTCGAACCGCACCCGCGACGTGCACGACGCGCTGAAGCGCCGCTGTCTCTACCACTGGGTCGAGCACCCGACCTTCGAGCGCGAAGTGCAGATCGTGCAACTCCGCGTGCCGGGCGTCTCGGAGCATTTGGCCACCCAGGTCGCGGCCGTGACCCAACAGCTCCGCGGTCTCGGGTTGTACAAGCCGCCGGGTGTCGCCGAGACCATCGACTGGGCACAGGCGTTGCTGTTGCTCGGCGCCGACGACATCACCGAGGCTGCGACCACCGCGACCCTCGGCACGCTGCTCAAGTACCGCGAGGATCAGCAACGGGTCGAGGCCCACGGTGTGGGCATGATCCTCGAGGCGCTCCGTGGTCGCATCCTCTGACCGTCCATCGGCCGGCGACGCCTCGGTCGACCACGTCGTGCAGGGCGTGCCGCCCGACATCGAACGCGTGGCGGTTGCGTTCGCCCGCTTCCTCCGCGCCGAAGGCATCGTCGTCCCCATGAGCTCGACGCTGTTGTTCGTCGACGCGCTGCAACAGGTCGGCATCGCAACGCGCGACGACGTCTACTGGGCCGGCCGCGCCACGCTCGTGCGCCGCCCCGAGGACATCCCGCTCTATGACCGGGTGTTCGACGCGTTGTGGATGCGGGGTCGCTACGAGTCGCGCGACGAGGGCGAGGTCGAACACCTCACCATTGCCACCGACGAGGAGGACGCCGACGACCCGGACGATTCGCCCGAGGGTGACGACGACGGCGACGACATCATCACGGTGCGGTTCAGCACCACCGAGGTGCTCGCGCACAAGGACTTCGCCGAGTACACCGCGGCCGAGCTCGCCGAGGCGCGCCAACTGATGTCGCGCATGCGCTTCGTGGGCTCGCCGCGTCGTTCGCGGCGGCGTGTGCGGTCGAAGCGCATGCGTGGCCGGCCCGATCTGCGGCGCACGGTGCGCGCCGCGATCCGCGCCGGTGGCGAGCCGATCCATCGGTCGTTCACCGAACCGGGCGAACGGCCGCGCCGCCTGGTGCTCTTGCTCGACGTGAGCGGTTCGATGGAGGCCTACTCACGTGCACTCGTGCGGTTCGTGCACGCGGCCGTGGTCGGACGCACCAAGGTCGAAGCGTTCGCGCTGGGCACGCGGCTTACGCGCATCACCCGCGAGCTGTCGACCCGTGACCCCGACGCGGCCATCCATCGTGCCGCCGATCGTGTCGTGGATTGGTCGGGTGGCACGCGCCTCGGCGACGGCCTCCGGCAGTTCAACGACGAGTGGGGCCAGCGCGGCATGGCCCGCGGTGCCATCGTGGTGATCCTCTCCGACGGCTGGGATCGCGGCGAGCCGGCGGTGATGGCCGAACAGATGGCCCGGTTGTCGCGGGTGGCCCACAAGGTCGTGTGGGTCAACCCGCTCAAGGCGTCGCCCGGTTATGCGCCGCTCGCTCAGGGAATGGCGGCCGCCCTGCCGTACATACACTCGTTCATCGAAGGACACTCGCTCGATTCGCTCGAGCAACTCGCCGAGGTGATCGCCACATGAGAGAGATCCTGAACGACCTCGAACGCTGGCAGAAGAAGGGCAAGCGCATCGCCATCGCGCGCGTCGTCGATCTCGAGGGATCCGGCCCGCGGCTGCCCGGCGCCGCCATGGCCGTGAACGAGGACGGCGAGGTCGCCGGTTCGGTATCGGGTGGCTGCGTCGAAGGCGCGGTCGTCACCGAAGCGCTCGAAATCATCGCCACCGGTGATCGGCGCATCGTCACGTTCGGCTACAGCGCGGACGAAGCGTTCGCCGTCGGGCTCACCTCCGCCGGCACCATCCATCTCTTCGTCGAACCCTTGGATTGGTAGCCGGCCATGGGTGAGCTCTTCACGCTCGTGCGCGATGCGATCCGCAACCAACAGCCGGCGGCACTCGCCACGGTGATCGAGGGCCTTGGCATCGGTACGCACCTGTTCGTGCGCCCCGACACCGAACCCGTCGGGTCGCTCGGCAACGCCGATCTCGACCGGGTCGTCACCCGTGATGCCCTCGGCGAGATCGAGGCCGGCCGAGCTGGTGTACGTCACTACGGCGCGAACGGCGAGGCCAACGAGACCAGCGTCTCGGTGTTCATCGAGTCGTATGCGCCGCCGCCCCAGATGCTGATCTTCGGCGCGGTTGATTTCACCGCGGCGTTGTGCCGCGTCGCGAAGGTGCTCGGCTATCGGGTCACGGTGTGCGACGCGCGTCCGGTGTTCGCGACCCGGGCCCGCTTCCCCGTGGCCGACGACGTCGTCGTGGATTGGCCCAATCGGTTGCTCGACAAGGTCGGTTCATCGCTCGGCATGCGCGACGCCATCTGCGTGCTCACCCACGACGCCAAGTTCGATGTGCCCGCAGTGGTCAGCGCGCTCGAGACCAAGGTCGGCTACATCGGCGTCATGGGTTCGCGTCGCACCCACAACGACCGCACGAAGCGGCTGCGCGACGCCGGGGTCGACGATGCCGGGCTTGCTCGTTTGCAGTCGCCCATCGGCCTCGACATCGGCGCGCGAACCCCCGAGGAGACGGCCATCTCGATCTGTGCCGAGATCATCGGCCTGCGCACCGGACGCGCGGCCCGCCAACTACGCGAAACCGACGGACCCATCCACTGAGGCCGTCACGCCGGCGCTGTGACCTCGTCGCTGTCGGGTGACGGCGCTGTCGGGTGACGGTGGGGTTCAGGCCTCGTCGCGGCCGTAGCCGAACGTGCCCGTGAGTCGGCCGTTCTCGACCGGGTGCGTGAGCGCCAGGCGACGGATGGAGCCGTCGGGCAGTTGACCGAGGTACTCGGCGAAGACGTACCAGTCGGTCGCCAGCCGAGTGACGAGCAACAGGTCGCGCACGTCGCCGAACATCTGCGAGAACGCCGTCTCGGCGTCGGCGCGGGTGGTGGCCGTGAACACCCGCTGGTGGCCCGCGGTGTCGTCGAGCCGCACGGCCATGCTGTGGTTGTCGGCGAGCTCGGCTGCGATGCGCGCGGGATCGTGGGCGCGCAGACCGGAGAGGAAACGATCGAGCAGCGCGCAGTGTTCGATCTCGCGCAGCGGCAGGTAGGTGCGATGGTCGGTGGGGGGCGCCGGCGCATGGACGTCGTCGGTGACGATGTCGATGAAGGGGTAGCGGGTGACGCACACCTCGCCGCGGATGCCGTCGGCGGCGGTGGGGAACAGCACCGCGCTGTTCACGACCCACTCGCGGTCGGTCGCGTCGACGTGGCCGATCATGCCGGTGCCGCGCAACGTGGCCGCGCTCTCGTTGAACAGGTACCAGTTCGTCGAGATACTCTTGAGCTGCGCGGACGCGAGCACCACGTATGAGCCGGCGCGGCCCTCGTAGTAGCCGCGCACCTGGTCGTAGGTGGTGAGCACCGTGCCGTCGGGCAGCTGGTTGCCTTCGCGGGTGCGGACCGGCACGCCGAAGTAGACGTCGTGCGAGATGGTCGAGCAGATGTAGTCGGTGTCGGTGCTGGTCTCGGCGAAGACGTGGGTGCGGGCGATGTGCACCGACTCCTCGCGTGGGCCCACACCGGCGAGCCAAGACGGGAGGTCGACTATGGAACCACGATCATGGGAGGCATCGGTGCTCGTCATGGGGCGAGCTTAGGACGCCATGGTTCGCCCCGTCGCCGAAGCCACGCCGGGTGCGCTCACGCGGCACGCACGTGAAAGCGCGCCCGCCATTCCGGCCGCGTGCGGTCCTCGATCTGGAGCTGCCAGATGTAGTTCGAACCGGGCTTCACCGGGAGCGTGGTGAAGTTGATGGCGAGCGGCACGGCCAGCGGTGAGCCGGGTTGCAGACCGGCGGGCCGGCCGGCCTCGAACCGACCTCGGACGGCGACGGGATCGTCAGCGTTCGGCACGGGACGGCCGTCCTCGTCGAGCAGTTCGATCGACCACAGGTGCGAGATGTTCGCACGGTCCCATGGCACCGAGAGCAACAGTGCGATGGCCAGCGGCTGGGGTCGCGGCCCGACGGCGGTGAGACCCCCACCGAGGATGAACAACTTGCCGTCCGCGACCTGCGCGGAGTCGGCCAACATCATCGTGACGGTGACATCAGGAGGCTCGAGCATTTCGCGGCTGAACGCGGTGGTCGGATCGCTCACCCGTGCCACGCTAGGCGACATGACGATTCTCGCCGTGGTGCTGGCGGCCGGGGGCGGCACGCGCTTTCACGGGGCCACGCACAAGTTGCTCGCGCCGCTGCGGGGGCGTCCGGTGCTGCAGCACGCGATCGAGCACGCGCACGATGCGGCACTCGACGAGACCGTCGTGATCACGGGTGCCGTCGAGATCGGGTCGGTTTCGCTCCCCGAAGGTGTCGTCGCGTTGCACAACGCGCGGTGGGCTCTCGGCCAGGCGACGTCCTTGCAGGTCGCCGTGCGCCACGCCCGGCGCAACGGCCACTCGGCCATGGTCGTCGGCCTCGGGGACCAGCCGTTCGTACCCGCCGAGGCCTGGCAACTCGTGGCACACGCCGCCGGGTTGTTGGCGGTCGCGGTCTTCGACGGCCAACGCACGCCACCGGTGAAGATCGATGCCACGTTGTGGGCCGACCTGCCCACCAGCGGTGACGAAGGCGCCCGTGTGCTGCTGCGGGGTCGGCCCGACCTCGTGGTTCCGGTAGCCTGCCCTGGTAGCCCGGTCGACATCGACACTGCGGAGGACCTCGCCGAGTGGAACTGAACAACGACTTCGAAGTCAGTGCGCCGATCGAAAAGGCGTGGGCGGTGCTCACCGACGTCGAGCGCATCGCGCCCTGCCTGCCCGGAGCGCAGCTTCAGGAGGTCGAGGGCGACGAGTACCGCGGCATCGTCAAGGTCAAGGTCGGGCCGATCACCGCGCAGTACAAGGGTGCGGCGACCTTCGTCGAGAAGAACGACGAGGCGAAGCGCGCCGTGCTCAAGGCCGACGGTCGCGACACCCGAGGGGCCGGCAACGCGTCGGCGTTCATCACCGCGCAGCTGACACCCGTGGGCGACCGCACCAAGGTCGAGGTCAAGACCGACCTCACCGTCACCGGCAAGGTCGCACAGTTCGGCCGCGGGGTCATGGCCGATATCAGCGCCAAGCTCATGGGTCAGTTCGCGGCCAACCTCGAGAAGCTCCTCGAGGAGGACGACGCGGCGAAGGCATCCGAACCCGAGATCGACGCGGCACCGGCGCTCACCGATGTCCCCGGTCCGAACGGCGTCGACGCACCCGACACCACGGGCCCCGCACGAGTCGCCACCACCGAAGCGGTTGCCGAGTCACCCGCGTCCGCCGAGACGCCCGCGGCGGCACCGGTCAGCACCGGTCCGCGCAAGATCAACATGCCCGAGCCGAAGGCCGTCGACCTGCTCGACACCGCCGGCGCACCGGTGTTGAAGCGGCTCGCACCGGTGTTGGGCGTCCTGGTCGTCCTCTTCCTGCTGCGCCGCAAGCTTCGCCGCAAGTGACCGACCGCGACGCGGTGGCCGCCTTGCTCGGGCGCGCCCCCGAGGGTCGCTTCGAGGTCGTCGTGCGCGACGCGGACGGTGGTCCGGTTGTCATACGGAACGAGCCCTTCCTGGCCGATGGGCGCCCCATGCCGACGCGCTATTGGCTCATCGGCGCGCGCGAACGGCTGCTCGTGAGCCGGCTCGAGACCACCGGCGCGGTCAACCGGGCCGAAGCCGAGATCGGCCTCGACGTCGTCGCCGAGGCGCATGCGCGCTATGCCGCGGAGCGCGACGCGGTCATCCCGGACGACCACGTCGGTCCACGCCCGAGCGGCGGGGTGGGCGGCACGCGGGTGGGGGTGAAGTGCCTCCATGCGCACTTTGGCTGGTGGCTCGCCGGCGGTGACGATCCGGTGGGGCAGTGGGTGGCCGATCATCTGCACGAGGTCGACCACGCGCCGCACGCACGCGCCGAGGCGAACCGTGGCTGACGTGTACGCCGCGATCGACTGCGGCACGAACTCCACGCGTTTGCTCGTGCACGACGGCACCAAGACCCTCGAGCGCCTCATGCGCATCACCCGGCTCGGTGAAGGCGTCAACGAGACCCGCACGCTCACGCCCGGCGCGATCGAACGCACTGCCACAGTGCTGCGCGAGTACCGCGAGGTCATGGATCGACACGGCGTCACCAAGACCAAGCTCACCGCCACGTCGGCCGCGCGCGACGCGACCAACCGCGACGCGTTCTTCGACGCCGCCGAGCAGATCATCGGTGTCGCGCCGACGCTGCTGTCGGGTCACGAAGAGGGGCGGCTGTCGTTCCTTGGCGCCACCGCCGAGCTCGATCCTGCGCTCGGTCCGTTCCTCGTGGTCGACATCGGCGGCGGCTCGACCGAGTTCTCCTATGGCACCACCGAGTGCGAGTACGCCCGCTCGGTCGACATGGGTTGCGTGCGGTTCACCGAGAAGTACATCGAGCACGACCCGCCCCGCCCCGAGGAGCTGTTGGCGTGCTTGTCGGTGGCCGAGGCCTACATCGACGAGGTCCTCCGCGAGCACCCGGCAATGGCCGAGGCGCGCACGTTCGTCGGGCTCGCCGGCACCGTGTCCACGGCTGCCGCGGTCGAGATCGGGCTCGAGTCGTACGACCGCGACCAGATCCACCACTTCCTGCTCACGCGGGCGGCGGTCGAGGACGTGTTCCGCACGCTGGCCACCGAACCACGAGCTGACCGCATCCACAATCCCGGCCTCGAAGAGGGACGCGCCGACGTGATCGTGGGTGGGATGTGCGTGCTCGTGCAACTGATGCGTCAGCTCGACCTGGCGAACTGCGTGGTGTCCGAGAGCGACATCCTCGACGGCATTGTCATGAGCATGCAGCGCGACTGACCGGCACGTGGGCGCCCGTCCGCCGCGACGTGGCCGCGCTGGGCTCGATACCATCGCCGCCGTATGCCCTTCTCCGATCGCATCCTCATGGGCCCCGGCCCCTGCAATCCCTACCCCGAGGTCATCGCCGCGTTCGCGCGACCGGTGCTCGGGCACCTCGACCCCGAGTTCGTCGCCCTGCTCGACGAGACGAACGAGCGGCTCCGCACGGTCTTTCGCACCGCGAACCAACTGACCTTTCCGGTGAGCGCCACCGGTTCGGCGGGCATGGAAGCGGCGTTCGTCAACGTGGTTCGCCCGGGTGACGATGTGGTCATCGGCGTCAACGGTGTCTTCGGCGGACGCATGTGCGACGTGGCGGCGCGCGCCGGCGCCACCGTGCACCGCGTCGACGTCGAATGGGGCAAGGCAATCGACCCGCAGCAGCTGCTCGACGCGCACCCGTCGCCGCGCATCATCGCCGTGGTGCACGCCGAGACGTCCAC